>JAYVMQ010000255.1:0-5348 GCA_043758855.1 Chloroflexota bacterium | reverse complement strand
CGGGCTCGGATCGCGCGAAGTGGAGACCTGCTCGGCGACCAGGGCGGCCTGTCGGGCGGCTTGATAGGCGCGAGTCCGCCACGCGAGCCGGAGTATGACCTCGGCTCCGCGTCCTCGGGTGTGTTCGGCGGACCACCCGTGGCCAACCCCGTGGCCAACCCCATGGCTAGCCCCATGGCGAGCCCTGTCGGTGGACCATCGGCCGGCGGCGCCGGGGTGATCGATCTCGCGCCGCGGTTCCGGCCATGGTCCGACCCCGCGGCCGCTAACGCCGGCCCAATGCGCTGCCACTTCCTTCGTAGTGTCGGCCCGGATGGGCGACTGGTCGAGGCCCAGCAGGCGGCCGTGCCGACACACCGGTGCGCTGCTTTTGGGGACCCACTGCCATTGTCACTGCGTCAGCAGGAACTGGTTTGTCTCCAGCGAGTCCACGTCAGCTGTCCGCGGTACGTTCGCGGGACTCTTCTCGCCAACGAAAGTCCGTCCAGTCAGGTGAAGGGCGAGCCCCTTAAGCACCTTCCGATCCTCTCGATCGTGGGAGTTGGACTCGTCGTCCTGGCTGTCTTGGCCGTCGTCACGGCGATGCTAGGTTGGCCACCCTTTGGGGGTGGAACCGCGGCCCCCACCCCGCTGAGCGCGCTGGTCGCGCCGCCGTCGGCGAGCCCAACTTTGGGCGCAGGCGCCAAGCCAACACCGACAGCAACGGTCACTTCCGCAGCGTCCGTCCTGCCATCGGCGCCGGTAATTGTGCCGTCGCTGACACCCGGGCCGTCATTGGCGACCACCCCGGCCCCGTCCTCCTGGCCTCCGGGTGCGACGGCTTCGCGCATGAATCTTGTCGTGCCTTGCGCGGGCCAGGGCAACTGCTATGTCTACATTGTCAGAGGTTCGGGGCCGCCTCCGGGCGGGAATGGATCGACGGTGCCGGACAGCCTCGCAAATATCGCGAGCTTCTTCGGGGTCAGCGTCAACGACATCAACGCCATGAACTCTTGGGCAAGCGCCGGCATCCACTCCGGCGACAGGCTGAAGATTCCGCCGCCCACCCGCTGACAGCCCGCGGCGCAACCTGGCTGGCCGCAAGGAGTGCGACGCTTTCTCGGGCCTACCCGGTCGGAGCTATACGGAGTGGCCAAGTCATCATTCCGAGGGTCCAATGGCACTGCCCGAGGCAAGTCTCGATAGGGCCTCATAGAAGCGTGCGCATTTGGGTGCACCAGGGAACTTAAGTAAGGAGCCTTGGATGTCGATCGGGTGGCAGGCCAGCATGGAGACAGGCGCCCCACTGCTGGACGTGCAACGTCGCGCTCTGGTCGAGCGAGCGGATGTATTGGTGGCGACGATCGAGGCCGGCAGCGACCGATCCGCCGTTGAACGCGCCCTGCGCGATTTCGGCGACTACTCCGTGCGCCATTTCTCCGAGGAAGAGGACTGCTATCTCCGCGGCGTGTGCCCGGTTCTGCCATGGAACGGGGCTGCCCGAGCCGAGCTGATCAAGATCGTGGCGGTCTTCCGCCAGGCGTATGAGGGAAGCGGCGCAAGGCGCCAGGTTGCCGAGGACCTCAACTGCGAGTTATCCGCCTGGGTGTCGCGCTACATCCCGGGGCCCAGCGGCACGCCTCCCTGCGTTACACCAGCTCGGTAGGCCCGAAGAGCCGCGCAAACCCGGGGTAGGCCCGCAGGGGCATTACATCGAAACTGATCAGCCCGGCGGCTACCATCGGTAGCGTGGCCAGGGCCGCCTGCGCCTCGGCCACGTCCCGGCATTCGAGCATGAGCACGGCCTCGGGCGAATCGGCCCGGAAGTAGAGCTCGCGAATCGTGCCGGCCTGATGCAAATCCCAGGCTCGGCGCGCCTCCGCGACGGCGATCTCGGGTGTGAACTGCGCTTCGCGGACTCCCGCAACGGTCGTTTCCATGGCCAGGATCCGCATATCGCTCCTCCGTGCGGCCGATTCGACGGATCCACGCCGGGCTGACGAACCGGATGGCTCCACTTGCCCGCCTGAGTTTAACGCTGGAGCCGATCCGGAACTGTGCCATCAGCCTCACCGGGACCACCGGCCGAGCCGCCTTGATACGCCCGTTGACGACGCCTGAAGTGGGTGTATCATCCTGCGAAGTGGCGATAAGTGGTGATAAGTGGGTGTAAGCGGCGATGCCGCCCCAGCCCGGAGACCTGCGGTGGGGAACAGACCCAGCAAAGGCCCCTCACCACCAACCGCAGACGTGGACTCGCGGCCATATCCGCGGATTGAGCAGGCAGGCGACAGGCAGATGTTCACCGGCGAGTACAGGCATTCGGTGGACGCGAAGGGTCGGGTAGCCATTCCGGCCCGTTTCCGCCTGCAGCTCGAAGAGGGCGCAGTTGTCATTCGATGGGTCGATGGCTGCGCCGCGCTCTTCCCGCGGCCAGCCTTCGAGGCCCTTGCGGCAAAAGTTTCCGTTCTGCCGTTGGGCGACGAGAAGGCCAGGGCCGTTTCGCGTTTCCTCGCGTCCAGCGCGTTCGAGGTCGAGCGCGACAGCCAGGGTCGCATCGTCCTGCCGGCCGCTATCCGCGAGTGGGCCGGTCTGGCCGGGGAGGCGGTCGTGGTCGGGGCATGGGATCACGTCGAGGTCTGGGCTCCCGATCGGTGGTCCTCATTCCAGAAGGGCTTCGATTCGGCCGATGCGCTGGCCAGCCAGCTCACCGGTCTCGGGCTGTAGGTGGTACCGATGAGTTTCAAGGTCCCGCTCGACGCGGCGGCCGGCGGCATCACCGTCGGCGGCTCTCTCGAGGGGGGCGCCGAACAGGAGGTAAGGCACCTGCCGGTAATGGCAGGCGAGGTCGTTGAGATTCTCGCCCCGCGTTCCGGCAGCCTCCAGATCGACGCCACCCTCGGTGGAGCAGGCCACGCCGAGCGGATCCTTGATGCTTCCTCTCCCGAGGGCCGCCTCCTGGGCCTGGACGCCGACGGAGCGGCCATCGCCCGGAGCGCCCGGCGCCTGGCCCGTTTCGGCGATCGCGTCGTCCTACGCCAGGCCAACTTCGGCGAACTGACGGACGTTGCGCCGGCGGCGGGCTTCGGCCAGGTCGACGGGCTCTTCCTGGATCTCGGCCTGTCGAGCGACCAGCTGGCCGATGTGGAGCGCGGCTTCGGGTTCCGGGCCGGCGGACGTCTCGATATGCGCTTCGACACAGACCAAGGTCGTCCCGCTGCCGACCTGCTCGCGACGATGGAAGCAGGCGAACTGGCGGCGCTCTTCCGCAGCTATGGGGAGGAGCCGTTCGCCGGGCGTATTGCTCGGACGATCGTCGAGACCCGGCGCCACACGACGGTAGATACCGCGGAGCAGCTCGCCGCGCTGATTGAGCGCGCTGTGCCGACACCCAAGGGTCGCCGCACTCATCCGGCCACGCGCGTCTTTCAGGCTCTCCGCATTGCCGTCAACGACGAGCTGACGAACCTTGAGGCCGGTCTCGCCGCCTCTCTCGTGCTACTCAGGCCGGGCGGACGTCTCGTGGTTCTGAGCTACCACTCCCTGGAGGACCGCATCGTCAAGCGCTTTGTGGCCGCCGAGCAACGCGGTTGCGTCTGTCCAATCGAAGTGCCCGTCTGCATCTGCGGCCACCAGCCTCGTCTGCGTTCGCTGGGCAAGTCTCGTACGCCGAGCTTCGAGGAGATCTCCGCCAATCCGCGCTGCCGAAGCGCCCGTCTCCGGGCCGCCGAGCGCGTCGCCGCCTAGCCCAACGAGAAAGGAGGAACCAATGAGCAAGCAACATCAGGCCAGCCGTCGCCGCACCTACGGCCGCCGCCAGCACGAGCTCCAAGAGCGGACTGAGCATCCCGCCGATCTCCTCGGCTGGCTCGAGGGCCGCGAAGTTGTTCCCAATAGGGATCGATCCGGGCTGGATCGGTTTGGTAGTCCCGGTGCCGGTGATCGCCTCTTGGCTCGGGGTATCGACTGATGGCTGTCTACCAAGGCGCACGCCAGCGCTCATCGCTGTTTCCACGCCGGCGCTTGGACGCCCCTCTTCTCCGCCGCCAGGCCCCGATGACCCAGGCGCCAGCGATACCGCGCCGGTCGTCGCGGCTGACCCTGAGGGCTCGCAGGCGGCCGCGCTTCTTCGGCTTGGCCATCGGCCTGATCGTCGTAGCCTTCCTGCTGAGCTTCTTCTCGTTGGTGCAGACGGTGCGGGTCTCTACTTCCGGGTACGACATAGACAAACTGAACGCCCAGTGGGGACAGCTCCAGAACCAGCGCCAGCAGGATCTTTCTGACATCGGCCGGCTTGGCAGGGAGTCAAGTGTTCGTCGTCAGGCCATCTCCGGTGGCCTCACGCAGCTGCCCGCCGCGATCGTCATCCCGGCCCGCTGAGGCAGCAGGCTTTCCATGCTTGGCCGGACAGACTCCAGGGGCCGTCTTCTGCTCTTGTTCATGGTGCTGGTCTTGTTGGCCAGCGGCATGACCGCGCGCTTGGCCTATTGGCAGGTCAACCAGCGCCAGCAGTTGACGGCTCTCGCCGACCAGACTCGAGTGACCCATAAGTCCGTGCCAGCCAGACGCGGGACCATTTACGACCGGACCGGCACCATCGTTCTTGCTCAAACGGTCAACCGGTTCCGCATCGTCGCCGACCTGCACAGCATCAGCGACGCCGAGCGTAAGCGCGACACCACGGCTCTCGTCGACTTCCTGGAGCTGAGCGGCGACGTCGAAGCCGCCTTCCGTAAGGCGATGGCTGGCACCGGCTACTACGTCGTTCTGGCGGTTAACGTGGATGCGGACCTGGGCAAGGAGATCGCCGATGCCCAGGCTAACGGCGCCATGGGCGCCATGACCCTGGAGCCAACCCCGGCCCGCGTCTACCCGCAGGCAGGCGGAGCGCCGCACACGTCCCTGGCGGCCCAGCTCCTGGGATTCGTCAACGACAACGGCAAGGGTCAGTACGGCCTAGAGCAGCAGTACGACTCGCTGCTCGCAGGCAAGCCTCAGCAACTCGAGATCGATCCGAACAAGCCCGGACCGACGGGCATCCACATCGTCGATCCGGGCGCCGATGGCGTGGACATCCGGACAACGATCGACGTCGGCCTCCAGCTCCAAGTCGAGCAGGAGGTCTTTTCCACATGGGCGGCGGACAAGGCAAGGGTGGTCTCGGCCATCGTCATGGATCCCAAGACGGGCGCGGTTCTGGCGGAGGGAAGTTACCCATCGTATGACGCCAACTTCTACCAGCTCGTCGCCAATCAGGACTCAGGGCTCTTTATGGACCCGGTCATCAGCCAGGTCTACGAACCGGGTTCCGTCTTCAAGTTGCTCACTGCCTCGGCCGCGCTACAGACCAAGACGACATCTTTGACGAC
>JAYVMQ010000254.1:0-4501 GCA_043758855.1 Chloroflexota bacterium | reverse complement strand
CCACTCCCAACCTCCCGGCAAGTCGCTCACGCTGCGAGTACCTCGGTTAGCTCGGTCATAAGGGTCGTGAGATCGTCACCGAAGACCTGCGCGGCCCTGCCGATGCCGCCGTGCTCCGCGAAGGGGGTGTAGTCGAATGATTCGTGCGTTATGCCGAGTTCGCCGGCGACGTTCTCCTTCATCCAGGTCAGCCACTTGAGCTGTTCCACGGTAAAGGTGACCCCCCTCTGCTCTTGGGCGCTCAGCCAGGCGGTGAACCGTTCCTCGACCTGGTCGCCGAACGGGACGAGTTCGTCGTCCTGGTGCAATGTGTACCGTACCAGCGACACGATGTCGGTGAGCATCCTGTTACCGGAGCCTCGGACCTTCGACTGGTCAACCAGTTCATAGGCGTGCCAGAGGATGTCGGGGGTCCACTGGCGCGGCGGTCGTTCGATGGACCTGGCCAGTTCCTTGATCTCGGCGAAGGTGAGCCGCTCCTTGTATGGGCGGCTGTAGAGCACCTGGAGGGCGCGGATCTGGTCCTTGTGCTCCTCGATGTACTGCCTGAAGGAATCAACCAGGACCGATGCGTTCTCGCGGGCTTGCGCGGAGTGCCCGGCGAAGAGTATCTCGTCCTTGGATACCTCGTCGATCGTCTGCTCGTAGGACTTGCGCACGTCGAGGATCGCGTTGCGCAGGTCTGGGTTGGTGGTCAGCGGTTCGAGGGCCTGGGCGAGCATGACGTTAGCCACGGCGGCTACGCCGGCCGGGTCGTCTGGTGACTTGCCGGCCGCGATGGTGGCGCCGATCTGCCTGTCTGGGTCGAGTGCATCGACGATGCGCCGCGCGATCTCGCCTACTCCGGTGCCCCCGGCGAGGTCGGCGAGCATGTCGCGGTCGTCTTTGGTCAGGTTCTTGTCGAGCCGGGCGAGCCGTCCGGCGATTGATGAGGCGACCTTCGTGTCCCTGTTGCCGAAGGACACCTGCTTGAACAGGTCGCCGAGGCTCACGGTGGGTGCCCGTTCGAGGGGCTGAACGGTCTCGGCGAGCGGTGTGTCCATGACACCGACCGCGTCGACAACGATGAAGCGGTCCTTGTGCTTGGCGTCGTCGGTGACGGCCTGGAAGTCGGTGTCGTCGATCACCCGGACGCCGCGGCCGATCATCTGCTCGAAGTAGGACCTGCTCTTCACGCTGCGCATGAACAGGAGGCATTCGAGTGGCTTGACGTCGGTGCCGGTCGCGATCATGTCGACGGTGACGACGATCCTGGGGTACATCGAGTTGCGGAACGCCTGCAGTAGGTCGTCGGCCTTGCCGTCGTGGGTGCGGTAGGTGATCTTGGTGGCGAACTGGTTGCCCTTGCCGAATACCTCGCGGACGATTTGCAGGATGTCATCGGCGTGCGAGTCGTCCTTGGCGAAGATGAGTGTCTTGGGGACGGTCGTCCGGCCGGGGAACAGCTCGGTGAACAGCCTGTCCTTGAACGTCTGGATGACGGTGCGGATCTGGTCTTGGGCGACGACGGCGCGGTCGAGCTGCGCGGGGGCGTACTGGACGGGCTCGTCGACGGCATCCCAGCGGATCTTCCGCGTCTGCCGGTCCCGGTATCCGGCGAATTCCCCGGCCTCGATTGTCGACCCGGCCTTGGTGATGGCGGTCTCGATCTTGTAGACGGTGAAGTCGACGTTGACCTTGTCGACGACGGCCATGTCGTGGGAGTACTCCATCACCAGGTTCTGGCGGAAGAACCCGAAGGTCTGCTTCGTCGGCGTTGCCGTCAGCCCGATGAGGTGTGCGTCGAAGTACTCAAGGACCTGCCGCCACTGACCGTAGATGGACCGGTGGCACTCGTCGATGATGATGATGTCGAAGGCATCCGGGGGGAGGCCCGGGTTGTACGTGACCTCGACCGGTTCCGCGCCCTGGAGTTCGTAGACGGACTTCTCGTCGATCTCGGGGTCCAGTTCTGCGTCTCCCGCCAGGACGGAGAAGACGCGCTGGATGGTGGAGATGCAGACCCGCGACGTCGCGTCGACCGTGTTCGAGGTCAGGTGCTGCACGTTGTACTCGGCGGGGAACTTCCGCTGCGTGTCCTGGATCGTGAACTTGTCAAACTCGAGCTTGGCCTGCTTGCCCAGGTTCGACCGGTCAACCAGGAACAAGATCCGCTTCGCGTCAGCGTGCCTGATGAACCGGTAGCACGCGTTCGCCGCGGTGAATGTCTTCCCCGAGCCGGTTGCCATCTGGATAAGGGACCGGGGGCGGTCCTGCGCCAGGGACCGTTCCAGGTTGCGGATTGCCTCCGCCTGCTTGCCCCACAGCCCGCGCTCGTCCAGCGGCGGCAGCGCCTTCAGCCGGGCGCGGAAGGTCGGCAGCTCCGGATTCTCGGTGACCTGCCGGGACCACTCGGCCAGCGTCTGGGGGCGGTGGAAGGTGAAGACATGGCGGCTCCGGGCGTCCGGGTCATATCCGTTCGTGAACCGTGTCTCGGCGCCGGTGGACTCGTAGATGAAGGGAAGCGGGTACACCGGGGGGCGCATCCATTCCGGGAGGCCAGCCACGTACTTGCCGGACTGGTGCTCGACCTCGGTGAGCGTTGTCCCCTCCGGCTTTGCCTCGATGACCCCGGCAGGCTGGCCGTCGATGAAGAGCAGGTAGTCCACCCGGCCGTGCGGCTGCTCCAGCGTGAATTCGCGCACCGCGATCCCGCGGCCCGCACTGAGGTTCAGCGCCTTCTGGCCCTGAACCACCCACCCCGCTACGGTGAGCTGTCTGTCGATCTCAACGCGTGCCTTCGCCTCACGGGCGAGGTAGTCATGATCTTGCAATGGGTCCCCGCGAATCCACGGACAGTGACAACGCTGACTAATCGTGCCATGAAATTGAGCAATTGGCATTTCGTTGCCAGTATCCGGAAGCGATCTCTGCCGCGTGCCTGCGCCAACGTGACCGCGTCTGGCTGTGGGCTGGTGGAGGTCGGGTGCGAGGGACAGAGGTGCACGGATAATCTGAGCGTGCAAGAATCTGGGATGTCCAGAAACCGACGATGCACAAGAAGCGTGGATGGTAAGTCCTTACGTGCGCCGCCTGCGGCTGGCGGCGGAGATCCGCGCCCTGCGCGCCGGGGCGAAGCTGACGGCCGCCGAGTTGGGCAAGCGGATCGGCCGGTCCCGCGCGGACATCTCGCGGCTGGAGACTGGCGCGCTTGTCGTTCAGGCTGACGTCCTGAAGATCCTGGACGTCCTCGGCGTGGATGGCGACCGCTGGACCCAGATCATGACGATCGCCCGCGAGGCCGCCGAGACCGGCTGGTGGGAGTCGTACAAGGACATGGGCGACCGCCAGGCCATGTTCGCCGACCTGGAGGCCGGCGCGATCAGAATCCGCGAGTATCAGCAGACATTTGTCCCCGGCCTGTTGCAAACGCCTGAGTATGCCCTGGCGCGTACCGATCCCGCACTGCACGAGCCGCTGCCAAGCGGGACGCCCGAGGGGATCGTGGCCGGTCGGATGATGCGGCAGCGGATGTTCCGCCGGCCGGGCGGGCCGGACTACGAGGCCATCATCGACGAACTGGCCATCCGGCGGCTGGCCGCCCCGCCTGCCGTGGTCAAGAGATCGCTGTACCACATGGTTACCCTGGTCAACGAGAACCCTAAGATCGCGCTGCGAGTACTTCCAGTAGACGCCAGAATCGAGGCGTACGCCACGCCCCGCGCGAGTTTCTATATCTACACGTTCGCCGATCCTGACGACCCTGCGGTAGTCGTGACCGACACCTTTACCAGCGAGCTATTCCTCACTGAGCCAGCCGAGGTCGCGCACTACGAGCTCCTCTTCGACCGGCTGCGCAAGGAAGCCTGGCAGCAGAGCGAGAGTGTCGACCTGATCACCCAGGCAGCCGACAGGCTGGCAGACGAGTAGCTGACGATATCCAAGGAGAACCGTTTCCTCATGAGTGACAGGTTCACCGGCTGGCGCAAAACCAGCCGCAGCGGCGCCAGCGGCAACTGCGTCGAGGTCGCCGCTGGCTGGCGCAAGTCCAGCTACAGCGAGGCTAACGGCAACTGCGTGGAGGTGGCCGTCGGCGAGCGGATTATTGGCGTCCGCGACACCAAGGAGCACGGCGAGGGACTCGTGCTGGAATTCCCCGCTTCATCCTGGCGGGCGTTCCTTAACGCGGCAAAGAGCGGCAGACTCGACCGTTAGCGCCATCCGGCCGGGTGAACTGGGCGTCCTTCGGCAACGGGTGGCGACCTGCCGGTCCGGCATGCCCGACCCTCGCGCCTTGCAGCACATGAGGGATAGGCTTACGCTGGTGTCTGTGCAGACCAATACTTAGGGCATTCCAGAGAGAAGAACCGCACGGTATTGCGGGCGGCTCAACACTGCGGAGGATCCGATGATCAGCCCCTATGTGCGGAAGCTGCGCCTCGCGGCCGAGATGCGGCAACTGCGGGCAGAGGCCCGGCTGACGGCCGACCAGCTCGCCAGGCGAATCGGCCGGTCCCGCGCG
>JAYVMQ010000253.1:0-2859 GCA_043758855.1 Chloroflexota bacterium | reverse complement strand
GGCGTCCTGGTGATCACCCACTACCAGCGCCTGCTCAACTACATCACCCCGGACGCCGTCCACGTCCTCGCCGCAGGCCGCATCGTCACGAGTGGCGGCAAGGAGCTGGCCCTGCGTCTCGAGGAGGAGGGCTACGCGCCGATCCTCGCCGAGAACGGGCTGGAAGGAGAGATCGGCGACGAAGCGCCCGACGCCGCGGGCGGGGCTCCTGCGGGCGGGGCTCCTGCGGGCGGGGCGCCCGAACTCGCCGAGGCGGCGACGGGGGCTGCCCGCTAGGGCGGGCCACGATGACCGATTCCGTAGCCCCAGCCCGCCTCGACACCCAGCGCCTGCGGGCCGACTTCCCGATCCTCGCCACGACCAATCGGTTCGGCAAGCCGCTCGTCTATCTCGACAGCGCCGCGACCAGCCTCAAGCCGCAGGCCGTCATCGATGCCGTCGACGGCTACAGCCGCGAGTACTCGGCGAACATCCACCGCGGCATCTATGAGATCGCCGAGCGGGCCACCGGCGCCTACGAAGGAGCCCGCGCGTCCGTGGCCCGGCTCATTAACGCCCCTGAGGCCAGCGAGATCGTCTTCGTCCGCAACGCCACAGAGGCGATCAACCTCGTTGCCAACTCGTGGGGCCGCCGTAACATCGGCCGGGGTGACTCTGTCGTCCTGACTGAGATGGAGCACCACGCCAATCTCGTGCCGTGGCAGCTGCTGGTGCAGGAGAAGGACGGCGACTTGGAGTTCGTGCCGATCACGGACGACGGCATCCTTCGCCTCGAGGTCTACGAGGCTCTGCTGCATCTGCGGCCAAAGCTCGTGGCGTTCACCCACGTTTCGAACATGCTCGGCACGATCAACCCTGTCCGCGAGCTGACAGAAATGGCCCACCAGGCCGGCGCGCTCGTGCTGATCGATGGCGCTCAGGCGGTGCCTCACCTGCCCGTCGATGTCCAGGCCATCGGCGCCGATTTCTACGTCTTCTCCGGCCACAAGATGCTCGCCCCCACCGGCTCGGGGGCGCTGTGGGCCCGTCGCGAGTTGCTCGAGGCGATGCCGCCCTTCATGGCCGGCGGCGACATGATCCGCGAGGTCCACCTCCGGCGCTCGGAGTGGAACGAGATTCCCTGGAAGTTCGAGGCCGGCACGCCCGACATCTCGGCCCAGATCGGCCTCGGGGCGGCTGCCGAATACCTGATGGCGATCGGCATGGATAACCTCAAGGTCCACGAGCAGGAACTGACGGGCTACGCGATGGCAACGCTGCGGCGCGAGATCCCCAGCATCGAGATTTACGGGCCGGCTGCGGAATTGCGCGGCGGCGTCGTGGCCTTCAACCTACCGGGCATCCACCCCCATGACGTGGCCCAGATCCTGGACCGTTCGGGGATCTGCGTCCGCGCCGGCCACCATTGCACGATGCCGCTCCACGAGCGCTTCGATCTGGCGGCGACGGCCCGGGCCAGCTTCAACGTCTACACAATCCCCGAGGAAATCGACGCCCTGGCGGCTGGTCTGCGGGAAGTCGTTCGCATCTTCGAACGCTGAGCTATCCTCGACAGCGATGGACGACCTGTACCGCGACTACATCCTTGAACATTATCGACGGCCGCACAACTTCGGCATCCTTGAGGCGCCGACGAGCAGCTACGAAGGCTCGAACCCGCTCTGCGGTGACCGCATCACGATGATGCTGGAGATCGCCGACGGAGTCGTGCGCGACGTCGCCTTCACCGGCCGCGGCTGCGCGATCAGCCAGGCCAGCGCCTCCCTCCTGACCGATGAGATCAAGGGCAAGACGGTCGACGAGGTCGAGAAGATGACGCCGGATGACCTGCTCGAACTTATCGGCGTAGAGATCAGCCCGGCCCGGCTGAAGTGCGCCCTGCTCTCTCTCGACACCGTTGCTCACGCTCTGGCCGAGGAAGCCGTCGGAAGCCAGGACGTGACTATCTCGACCTAGCCGATGAGCGTTAGAGGTGCCAGCTCGGCCGGCGCCGCCAGGGTCGCCAGGGCCGCCAGCGCCGCCCAGATGTGGCGCCAGGTGGCCGACAAGGTGTTCGTCCGCCGCTACGCCGACTTCAACGTCAATGTTGGCCTAGTGGTCGGCGCTGAGTCCGCGCTCGTCGTCGATACGCACGGCTCGGAACGTCAGGGCCGCGAAATGCTGGGCGAGATCCGCGGGATAACTCACTTGCCGTTGGTGGCGGTCAACACCCACCACCACTACGACCACGCCTTTGGTAATTTTGCCTTTCTCCCGGCCGAGATATGGGGCCATGAGCAGTGCGCCGCGAGGCTCCGCGCCGACGGCCTGACGACCAAGTTGGAGCTTGCCGCGGCCATGCCAGGCATGGCTCAGGAATACACGGAGACTCGGATCACGCCGCCGAACAAGACGTTCCGGGATAGCGTCTCTCTTGATCTCGGCGGCCGGCGGGTCCACCTCACCCACTTCGGCCGGGGCCACACAGACAACGACGTCGTGGTCGTGGTGCCGGACGTCGGCGTCATCCTGGCCGGGGATTTGGTTGAGCAGGGCGGCCCGCCGTCCTTCGAGGACTCCTATCCGCTGGACTGGCCCGGAACTCTGGGACGGATGCTGGATCTGGCCGAGGGACCGATCGTCCCCGGCCACGGCGAGGTGGTCAGCCGATCATTCGTGGAGGCGCAGCTGGCCGACATTTCGGCCCTGGCTCAGATGGCGCGGCGGGTCCACTTCGACGGCGGCTCGGCCGACGATGCGCTGCCGCTGTCACCGTTCCCTGCCGCGGCCGCGCGAGTAGCGCTCCAGCGGTCCTTCGCCCAGCTCGCCGGGGAGCTTTAGGGCCGGCGAGTGGCGCCCGTCGCCGGGGAGTGGCGCGGG
>JAYVMQ010000252.1:0-5313 GCA_043758855.1 Chloroflexota bacterium | reverse complement strand
GGCCGGCTATTCGCCCCGGTGACACCGGACGAGCTTCTCGCGATGCGCCGGTTCGACGTCGTCATTCGAATGCGCGGCTCCGATGGCATGCCGCTCGTTCGCGGCGGACACATTTCGCGGCCCGCGCCTGCCGATCCCGACCGAGTGGCCGGGGTCATCGCCGGCAGCGACATGCGGGACGCGCGCCCGCTCGAACAGGTCGAACGCGAGGTCTTCGAACGCTCGGGCGGCAACGAGCCTGAGGAGAAGCCAGCTTCTGGTCCACGTAATCAGCCACCCGCTACGGCCCAGGACGGCGACGCTGAGAACAAGAGCGACCTGGAGTGACGGCTCAAATCCGCGCTGGGGTCCGCGCTGGAATGCGCGCCGGGCCGTGCGTCAATTGCCGGGCCAGATGGGCCGATTCGAGCACGAATCGGGCCCTCGGGCGAGGGGAAGATCTTCTATGAGCGCTGCCTTCCGCATGGTCGAGCCTGGCAGCGCTCTTGAGCTAGACCCTGACCTGCTGGCTACTCCCGACCGCGCCTGCCTGAAACTCCTCATCCGCGCCGGCGCTGTGACCTCTCCGATCGCTGCTCAAAGCGCCTACCCAAACCTGCGCCGCGCCCAAGAAGGACTCCTCCATCTGTATCGCGCGGGCCTCCTCGAGCGAACGCCACTGCCACGACGAACACCCGGCCAAGCCGATCTCGCGTACCGCCTCAGCTCAACTGGCCACCAGCGCCTCGGAACCAGACGCGCGCCGTCGCCCGCATCCTACCTGCGCCACACTCTCGATACCGCGAGCTCAACCGGACAAACGACCGCGAGCACGCACCCGTCCAGCTGTGGCTGACAGACTCCATGAGTGCAGACGTCCTCGGGCACTTCGTTCGCCCCGACAGCATCGCGCTCGTAACGACCGAGGCCGGATCCGCCGTACTCGCTCTCGAGATCGATGAGGGCACCGAGCACAGGCGAACCATCCGCTCCAAGCTCGCGGCCTATCGACGCCCGATCGCGATCCGCCCCAACTGGCACCTTGTCGTCGTGGTGCCGGAACCGCTCCGCGCCGGGTGGATGGTGAGGACTGCGGCCTCGCTCAACCTCGGCCCTCGAACCTGGGTGGTCACCCGTACCGATCTGGCTCGCGACTCGCTCGATACGGTGCTCAGGCCACTCGAATCTGGTCAGTCATCTGGTTCGATCCGCTCGCTGCTCAAGCCGCCCCAGCGGCTGCTGCCGACACCCGTCGGATCCCGTGCCTGGATCGAACTCCTCGCGGCCGGCGGGGGCGAGGCGCAGGACGGCGCCCTGGCGCCGTGATCCGTCGATGAGGTTGGCCGCTACCCCGGTGGCATTCGGTCTGAGCGAGGTCAGCCCCGCGTATCAAGGTCGTGGACTAGAGGTGGCGTTTCCGATCCAGCCGAGGTCATGAGCAGCGCCGAGTGCCCCAACGCCCAAGGCGACCAGAGCGACGAAGAGGGTAAGCCACATCAACCGCCTCATCGACCTCTGGAGGCGAATGTTCTCCAGAGCTCCAGTGATCTCTGACATGGCGATGAGGAGGCTGCGGGTGGCAGCTTCAAGATCGCCAACCTCGCGAGCCCGGCGAGTCATCCACTCCAGCGATCGAGTCCGGAACGTCTTCGACTCCGCTGGTCGTTGGGAGAGAGTCTCCACGACTTGCATAACAGGCAAATCGCGCAGCAGCCACGGAACGCGATCACTCCAAGTTGTGATCTCCGACGTGAGCGACGCGATGTCGGAGTTGACACTTCGCAGTTGACGCTTCACCGACTCCAACTGTTTATCAGAAGACGTTTCTTTCGTGACGATGGAATCCCGCAGTCGAGCGAGTCGTTGCGCCGCGTTCGTGAGCATGGCGTCGATGGCCACCAAACCGAATACCTCGGTTAGTTCCATCTCGACGTAGTACGGGAGTAGCCATTCCCATGACTGGCCATTTTGAGTAAGTCGGGCGTCAGCGAGGAGGTCCAACTCACGACCGAACAGAACCGGAGCACCGCCTTTTCGTGACCTCTGCACATATCGAAGCCCGACGATGGGCGTCCCCCATTGTTCGTAGGCGATCCCGTGATAGAGCCCTATCGGGGACAACCACTCCGCATCGCTGAATAGAGGGGCAAGCTTCGTCGTGAGGAGCGCAGTCGCCGGCATATCGGGGCCGGTCTCCGTCGCTGCGAAGTAACCCGGGACGCGGGCGGCGATCCACTCACGACACGCCCCGATCTTGGCCGCTTCCAAGTCATGCATCGCGTCTCGGCGCTGGAAGGTCGGCATCATGACGCTCCGACGCCTTCCTGACCTCCGAGTGAATGTCTTGTACCGGCGTCGAAGCGTGGCGTCGACTTCATCCGATATCGACTCGTCAAACCGGAAGCCCAAGATGAGAAGCGTCAACGAGTAGGACAGGATCTGGATTTGACCCGTTACGAGCTTGACGCCTGGTGGCAGATCACGTTTCAGAGAGCCGGGAAAGAAGTAACCCATCTCGGTGGGCGGTCGCAGCATAGGGAGGTGCCTCGATCCGCCGCTGCCCAAGTTGAGGCGGCAGTTGGCGATGAAGTCGGCGACGGTCTCGTCCCCCTCCTTCTTCCAGCCGAATAGTTCGAGCCCTTCGATGAGCGCGGGGGTGCTGGAAGGCAAGTAGGCTTCGACGAGCCAGACCCCGTGCCAACGCAGGCGCTCGTCGGCGGGCGGCGTCTCGGCGTCGTTGTGCTCATCGTCACGCTCTTGCCACACTCGGTCATCGCCGAATCGCCAATCGAAGCGAACGAGCGCCCAGTTGTAGACGCGCTTCGGAAGAAAGGGACGCATTCGGTCAAGCAGGCCGACCCGTCGGCGAGATCGAACCCTTCGCGCCGAGCCATCCGAGACCGCCGATGCCTCTGCCGTCGATTCGACGTTCGCAGCGGGGAGTGCGCCCTCGGATCGTTCGGTCTCACTCTTGACCGGCGCCGCCGCCACGGGCGCAGATGCGGGAGCTTTCGCCTCAGTGACCGACCGTCGCTTGCCTGGACTCTGCCGCTGTGTCATGCCGCCTAGCGTAGCGCGGAGGGCGAGGATCAACAGGCAGGCCGCGACGCCCCGGACTGGGCTGGTTGACATCGCTGCTGCGAGCGCAGACCGGCCCAGAGGAACGATAACGGTGGCCGATTAGCTGCCGCTTATCGGCGCGAATGGCCACCAGGAGATCTGGCCACGTTGGACCCCACTCAGAGTCAGTTGCAACCGGGAGGCGTAACCGCGAGCGACGCTGACTTGTCGTCAGAAAGCCCCGCAGGATGAGGAAATGCCGGCACGGTCGGTCGGTAGTAGACGCTCATGCCGCGGGGCATGTACGGCGCCAGCTGTGTTGGCCCGATCTCCTGGGGCTCAATCGGGCCGAGATCCTCCGGCGAGTTCAGTGGATCAAGGTTGTCGGCCTGATCAGCTATCTGGGCCTGCCAATCGAGCATTCGTCCCTTCAGGTCTACGTTCGACTCCGCCAAAGACGCGACGGCGACACGATCAGCGAATGCACGAAGGGTCTGGGCCCGGGCGGACCTTGCGGCCTGCTGCCTCATGCGCCGCCGGTTCATCGCCACCAGGAAATCGCGACGGGCGGCTACGACCGCCGCCTCCCATTCTTCGAGATCTCGAAGTCCTTTCTCGTGCGCCTCGCGCTGCCGTTCTATCTCCGCTCGAGCCAGACAGTCGACATGGTCGATCACGTCGATGACTCGATCCTCGACACGCCAACGGACCCGGTCCGCCCAAGTCCGGTTTCGATAATGGTGCTCGAGCCGGAGTGTCAATCGACCCGAAGGAACTCGTACGGTTATAGGCGGAGGCTGTTGCCTCGAGTAGCGGAGCGGCTCAGGCTTCTTTGGCGGTGGGGCCGCCACAACGTCGAGTTCTTCGAACAGCTTGAACGGGAGATGTTCGCCGCTGGCCACGATGACCAGGCTTGCCTTCTCCACTCCGACCAGGACGTCGTACCCGCGCCTTAAGGCTTCGTCCGCGAGGGACTGGAGAATCGCCCGGCACCGCGGGATCAGAGGCTTTGAGACGGCCAGAGACGGGAGGGCGGGCTTCACGTCCAGTGATTTCCGCTTGGGCTTCCTCTCGGCAGTCTGTGCCCGCGGACGTGGAGGTTCGGGCTGAGGAGGCTGAACGCTATCGTGCGGCTGGCCCTGAACTTGGCCATGACGCCGCAGCAGCCGGATGGTCATGTCGCCACGGTCTCGGCCGGTATGCCACAACTGGAATCCTTCCGGAACGAGTCGCCGCTCCTTAGCAGCGTGGATGGCGCGTCGATACGAGGCCCGAACACGCTCGTTTGGATCTGGAATGTGGATCTCGCCGCTGCCGGCGGTTAGGGCATCCATTAGTTGGGTCGGTGTCATGGCCGTCGTTCCATCGTTGGAGGTGCGGGAGGGGGGGCGTCGGACAGCAAGAACGCCCAGCTGAGGGGGTAGCCGGGCGCTCTTGACGGGATGTTCGGTTGGGACATCAGGTTACAAGCCGGCCGCCTCGTCTTCCAGCCAGATGGCTCGCCCGGCCTGTCGGATCGATGGTACGCAGAACGGTACGCAGCAGGCATTGATTCTGCCCGCCCGTCCGCCTAGCGTGATGGTTGGCGGCCGGTCCAGAGCCCGGAATGCGTACCCCGGTAGAGACCGGTCGCCGCCACTCTCGGAGCTTCCCGACGTGGGCTTCCGCGACCGATGTCGCGATTGAAGCGCCGGCGCCGGTTCCCTTTCGGGTTCTCGGCGGTATCGCACCTTAACAACCCGCATAGCGCTGCCAATCGCACGTAATCCACGAGCGACTGCGCGGCCACAGCCTATAGATGGGCGAGCCGACCGGACGACCGGTCGAACGGTGAGCGGACATGCTCCGTGCCGAACGATCGGGACACCGGCCGCCCTCGCGTATCTGGGGGTGGTCGCTACCGGTCGCTCGACGCAGCGATCCCTCAGCCGTTCGGCCTCAGGCACTCCGATCCGCCGTCCGCCTTCATTTGAAAGGAGGGATGCCCGGAAGGGAGTCCACCTACCGCTACCCGCGCGCAGGACCGGGGCCGATCGCTCGATGCGATCGCTTTGCGGCCGGTGCGTGACTGGCCGCCGCTTCCCGGTCCTCCAACCCATTCGGCAGCAGCCGAACAGCAAGGAGATACATCGATGGAAACGACGGCAACACAGGCAACCCGCGTCGCAGCGGCGACGCGCGTCGTCTACGGCGTGAACGATCTCGAGCTCGATCTGGCGGGCAGGCGCATCACGATGGTGTACACGGTCCTCGAGCAGGTCCTGAACATCCCTC
>JAYVMQ010000251.1:0-4301 GCA_043758855.1 Chloroflexota bacterium | reverse complement strand
GCTGATGACCCGGACTCCGGGCGAGTAGTGGAAGTGGGCGCTTCCCGCCAGGTCTATGCCCGGGTCGGAAATGTTGTTCGTCGAGAAGACCAGGATCCGCGGCGCGGCGGTCGGGACCATTCCTTCCACGGGAGCGGTGGCGAGCGCGGTCATAAGTTGACGGCTCGCTACTTGCCGCGCCGGAGCAGGACGCGGTCGTAGCCTTCGCCTTCGATCACGCCGAGGAACTCGTGGCCGACCTTGCCGGCCCAGGCGCTGATGTCGGACTTGGTGGCCGGGTCGCTCGACCAAACCTCCATGACGTCGCCCACGGCGATCTTGCCCATGCCCTTCTTGGCCTCGAGAAGCGGGCCGGGGCAGGCGGCCCCACGCGCGTCGATGATCTCGGCGGCGGTGACGGTCTCCAGATCGGCGGTGGCGAGTGGGCTCATTTGTTGCTCCAGTCTGTGTGGGTGACGGCTATCGGTTGATCTCGACGGGCTGTGCCGAAGGCTGGCTGGCATAAGGCGCGGCGATATCTCCGAGGCGGGCGATCCGCCGAATCAGGACCTGGCGCATGAGCCCGCAGGCAGCCACGATCTCCGGATCGGCCAGCTGGTAGCGGACCTCGCGACCATCCCGCACGGCCTCCACGATCCCGACCCCGCGGAGGGCGGCCAGGTGCTGCGAGATGGCGGGCTGAGTCGAGCCGAAATGCTCGGCCAGATTGCGGACCTCGACCGGGCCGGCGTCGCCCAGGTAGTGGACGATCTCGAGCCTGCGAGGGCTGGCCAGGGTCTTGAGAAGTGAGGCCTGCAAGCCGTAGATCCCGTCTTCGGGGCGCAACATGGTGGGTCCTCCAGGGGCGCGAGTTATGCGTGCTCTATGAATAGATCGTGTCTATGCATAGACCCATATGCCGAATGTCACGTCGTAGCCGCACTTCGGCCTGAACTGCCGGAGGGGTCGCCGCCGCGAGCCGCTATCCGGGCCCGAAACGCCGCTCGGCCTACAATCCCGGCATGAGTGCCACGGATCGATTGGATGAGGGAAGCATCCCAATTGGGCGAGTCTTCCAACGAGTCCTGGGCGGCGATTTACCTGTCGCCGCCCGAGCCGAGGGCTGTACCATCTGGGACGCTGATGGGCGATCCTATTTGGACGCGGCAGGCGGCGCCATCGTCGTGAACGTTGGCCATGGCCGGCAGTCCGTGGTGGACGCCATGGAGCGCCAGGCCCGAGCCTTTACCTACGTCCATGGCACGAGCTTCACGAACGAACCGTTGGAGACGTATGCGCGCGCGGTCGGCCACTACCTCCCCGTGGACGACCCGGCAATCTATCCCGTAAGCGGCGGTTCCGAGGCTATCGAGAGCTGCCTGAAGCTGGTCCGGAGCTACCATCTGGCTCGCCGCGAACCTGACAGGACCGTCGTCCTCGCTCGGTGGGGGAGCTACCACGGTAATTCGCTGGGCGCGCTGGACCTCTCCGGCCGCGAGCCGCTGCGCCGCCCTTACGAACCATGGCTCGGCCGCTTCCAGCACGTCAGCGCGCCGTATCCGTACCGCGCGGGAGAGGCCGCCGCCCACGCCCTCGGCGACGTGGACCAGCTGATCGCAGAACTCGAGGCGGCCATCGCCGCAGCGGGGCAGGGGAGAGTGGCCGCGTTCGTGGCGGAGCCGATCGTCGGCGCCACTCTGGGCGCGGTGGCCCCGCCCGACGGCTACTGGCCGGCCGTGGCTGAGGTCTGCCGGCGCCACGGACTCCTCCTCGTCGCGGACGAAGTGATGACCGGTTTTGGGCGCACGGGACGCTGGTTCGGGCTGGACCACTGGGGCATCCGGGCGGACGTGATGGCCGCGGCCAAGGGCGCCGCCGGGGGCTACTTCCCGCTGGGCCTGGCGGTCGCGAGCGGCCAAGTCTACGACACGATCACGGCCGGTGGCGGGTTCGTCCACGGTTTTACCTACAGCCACTCCCCAGTGGGGGCGGCGGTGGCCGGCGAGGTGCTGCACATCCTCGAGACGGAGAAGCTCGTAGAGGCTAGTGCGACGAAAGGCGAGCGTCTGAAGGCGCTTCTGACGGACCGCCTCGGCACGCACTCCAATGTCGGGGAGATCCGCGGCCGCGGTTTGCTCGTCGGCCTGGAGTTGGTCGCGGACAGGGCAACACGCCGGCCGTTTCCTCGGGCTGCCCGGTTGATCGAGAGCGTCATGGCCCACGCCCGCGCCGCAGGCCTTCTGCTTTACCACGGCACTGGCAACGCAGACGGCACGAACGGCGACACCGTCCTGCTGGGGCCGCCGTTCGTGATTACGGATGACGAGCTGGTGAGATTGGCCGACACCCTTGCCGCAGCCGTTGACCGGGCCGCCTCGGAGGCGTCGAGCCGGTCAAGCTAGTTGCCGCCCTCGGCCCGGGTGAGCTGCCGCCGATGGGTCGGTCGCCGGCCCTTGCCGGGTTATCGTTAGCAGTTAGCCCATGGCCGATTCCGGTCGCGTGCCGGAAAGGCCCACGCCCGTTCCGACGCCGCGCCTGTCGTGTCGCCCGCCGTCAGGTCGTCCGTCCGGCAGCCCGACCCGCCGCTCCGGCCCGAACCATCCTCGAGGCTCATCGTCTTCGCGGTGGCCGAAGCCAAGTCGGGAGGTGATCGCCGCCAATGGACCGGGGGCCCACCACGTCCGCGTGCCCAGCAGGCGCATGGTCGCCGGCACGAGCAGCGCGCGGATGACCGTGGCGTCAATGAAGACGGCAATGGCCATGCCGATACCCAGACTCTTGATCACGAGCCCGTCGGACAGACCGAAGGCAGCGAAGACCGCGACCATGATCAGGGCCGCGCCGGTTATCACCCGACCGGTCTTTGTCAGGCCGTCGGCGATCGCCGCGGTGTTGTCGCCGGTTCGGCGGTAAGTCTCCTGGATGCGGGACAGCAGTAACACCTCGTAGTCCATCGACAGCCCAAAGATCACGCTGAACATGAGGATCGGGTTGATCGCGACGGTGTATCCGGGCGAGGTGAAGTGCAGCACCGAGGAGAGGTTGCCGTCCTGGAAGATCCAGACCAGAGCGCCAAAGCTGGCAGTCAGTGAGAGCAGCGTCATGACCACGGCCTTGATCGGCAGGACAACCGAGCCAAATTGCAACAGCAGCATGGCCGCCATGGCGATCAAGATGAATGCCACCGCCATCGGCAGCTGCTCGTTTTGGGCGGCGAGGAAATCGACGACCGCGGCGTCCTGGCCGCCGACTTGAACGGTCATGTCTGTCGCGTGCCCAAGGGCGCGGATCGTCGCGACAAGCCCCTGGGCATCGAGGCTGCCGGCAACGGGCGAGACGACCTGGAGGTGGACCGTCGAGCCGCGAACGTCGGCTGCCAGCAGCGCGTTCAAGGCCGCCGGTCGTGATAACGGAGCCTGGGTGACCGCCGCCACCACGGCACTCGTCTGCAGAGGATTACCTGCTTGGTCTGGCAGCGAGAACGGCCCGTCCACGCGGGCGACGTTCCTAAGGCCGCGAAGCTGGGCGGCGTAATCCGCGATCGCCGCGGCGTTTGGGGATGAGGTTGGGCTGCCCGCAACTGTCACCAGAACGTCGATCGGTTGCGTCTCGCCGGCCGGGAATTCAGTTTGGAGCGTCTCCCAGGCTAGCCTGGCATCCGAGGCCGCGGGCAGTAACGCCACGCTCGGGATTCCCGGCTTCTCTCCGAGAAATGGCAGGCCAAAGGCGAGGAGCATCGCCAGCACGGGGACGAGAACGGCGACCGGGTGACGCATTACGGAAACCGCAACCTTATGCCACAGCCCCCTGCCGCCATCCGCCGCCGAAGCGGTCGCGGCGAGGCCGCCAACTCGACGCCTCGTCCAAGGAAACGTTACCCGCAGTCGTTCGACGCGGGGCCCGAGCATGCTCAGGACGGCCGGCAGGAACGTGATGGCGTAGACGACCGATACGATGGCGATCAAAGCTCCGCCGATGCCCATCGAACTCAGGGTCGGGATTCGAAAGAAGAGAAGGCCCGACAGACCCAATGCCACGGCCGATCCGGAGAACACGACTGCCTTGCCACTGGTGGCGACCGTACGCTCGATCGCCGCCTCCACCGACTTGCCGTGCGAGAGCTCTTCGCGGAAGCGGCTGACCATGAAGAGCGAGTAGTCGATGGCGAGGGCTAGCCCCAGCATTGTGATGATGCTTGTGACGAAGACGCTCATGGTGAGTTGCTGGGCGAGCACCCAGACGATGGCCATGGTTGTGGGGATGGCAAGCCCGGCGACCATCAGGGGCAAGCCAGCGGCGACGAGCGTGCCGAATACGAGGAT
>JAYVMQ010000250.1:0-5618 GCA_043758855.1 Chloroflexota bacterium | reverse complement strand
GCTGGCGGACTCCGAGCCACTGATGACGGAGCTGCTCCAGTACCGATTTCCGGGCGAGGCCGACGCCAGCCTGGGCGGCCACACGATTGGCAACCTGCTGCTGGCGGCAATGTCGTCGATTCAGGGCGACGACTTTGAAGAAGGCGTCCGCCAGATGAACAGGGTGCTGGCGGTTCGGGGCCAGGTGGTGCCCGCGACCGGAACGGCGGTGACGCTCCACGCTCGACTGCTGGGCGGGGCCGAGGTGACCGGACAGTCGGAGATCGCGAAGTCGCCCAGGATCGACCGAATCTGGCTGATGCCCGAGACCGTTTCTGCCAGCGACGACTCCCTGCGCGCCATCGACGAAGCCGATCTGATCGTGATCGGGCCCGGCAGCCTCTACACCAGCATCATGCCCAGCCTCCTCCTGCCGGAGCTGTTCGCGGCGGTGCGGTCCTCGACGGCGGTGCGCCTATACATCTGTAACGTGGCTACGCAGCGAGGCGAAACGCAGGGCTACGACTTGGCCGATCACGTCGGCGCGCTGGAGCGCCATACGGGCTCCGGTTGGATCGATGCGGTCCTGGCGAACAACCAATTCGCCGCGAGGCGGCCGGGCGGGTACGTTGCCGAGCCCGTGAGGCTGCGCTGGCCGCCGGCTACGATCCACTCGGAGCCGGCCCCGCCACGTCTCGTGCTTGATGACGTGGTTGACCCGGACAATGCCCATCACCACGACCCGGCTCGGCTGGCCGCGGCGGTAATCCGGGTCTTTGAGCGCGAGTCCTTCGGGCGGCGCCACTCGCCCATCTCGCGGACGGCTTAGGCGACGCGATGGTCGGGCGGCTCATCGCAACATTGGGCCGCGGGTGACCACTGCCGAGCGCGATCTCGTCGAGGCTCTGCGCTCCGAGTTGGCAGCGATCGATCCGCCACGTCGTTGCTGTCGGATCGCCGAGGAGGCCGGTCTGGCGGGAGCGTTCGAGCCGCGCCGCCGGGCGATCGCCCGCCTGACACTGCGGCTCGGAAGGGGGCGGGGGGGCGAAAAGGCCGGGGCCCCGGACTCGCCGATGCCGGGCGCCGGGTCGCCAGGGTCGGGCGCCGCGTCGCCCACGCCTGTGCCTGCGCCATTCGATTGGCCCCGCGCTGCCGAGCACTGTCGGGTGGCCTACCTGCGCGGTCGCTTTCTAGCTCACGGTTCGCTAAGTTTGGCCTCCGGTCGAACACACCTGGAGTTCGTGCTTCCGCCCGACGAAGCGACTGAGCTGTGCGAACGACTCGGACAGCTGGAGATGCCCGCCAGCCAGCGCGTCCGCCGCGGTCGTGGCGTCGTCACTTGGAAGAGCGTCGAGACCGTGGGGACGTTTCTGAGGGTCGTTGGCGGTGGCGCTTCACTGCTGGAGCTGGAGTCTCGGCAGGTGTCCAGGTCGGTTCGGGGTGACATCAATCGGGTCATCAATGCCGAGTCGGCCAATCTGCACCGGGCCGTGGCCGCCGCCGCGCGCTACCTCGAGGCGATTTCCGCGCTGGAGTCGGACGGCCGGCTCGCCGAGCAGTCGTACGTGGTCCGGCTTGTGGCCGCCGCGCGCGTTGAGGAGCCCGAGGCCACGTTCAGCGAATTGGCCGAACGCCTCGGGCTGCACCGTTCCGCCGTCCAGCGCGCTCTGGACCGCGTCGAGCGCCTCGCGCTGCACCCCGACGAGGGCGTGGGCAAGCGGCTTCCGCGCCAAAGCAGCCCCGCCCGCGGCGGCCACGCCGCTCGCCCCGCCCGCGGCGGCCACGGGGCCCGCCCGGCCCGCGTAGGCCGCGCCCTCCGGGCCGAGTAGCACCCGGGTGCGGCCCGGAGGGCGCGCGTCGAGGGGCCGAACCTCCCTCTGACCGGGCGCCTGACTCTGGCATCATTGGGCGCATGAGACCAATCATCATTGCCGCCAACTGGAAAATGAACACCACCCCCGCGGACGCAGGAGAGCTGGCCGCCACAATTGCCGCCCGGACGCAGGAGCCCGGCGTGGTTCGAGTTATCTGTCCGCCGTTCGTGTGCCTCTCCGCCGTCCGTGATGCCCTCGCCGGCAAAGAAGTCTTCGTCGGGGCGCAGAACGTCCATCACGAGGCCGCCGGCGCGTATACGGGTGAGATTTCGGCCGCCATGCTCAACGGCCTGGCGACGTGGGTCATCCTGGGCCACTCCGAGCGCCGCCGCGACGCCGGCGAGACCGATGAGCTGATCGGCAAGAAGCTCGCTCGCGCCATCTCCTCGGGCCTGCGCCCCATCCTGTGCGTTGGTGAGGTGCTCGCCGAGCGCGAGGCCGGCCGGGCCGTGGAGGTCGTGGCCACTCAGCTGCGCGGGGCTCTGGCCGGCAAGGACATGGAAGCCCTGCTGAGCGCCGGTCTCGTCATCGCCTACGAACCGGTCTGGGCAATCGGCACCGGCCGGACCGCATCGAGCAATGATGCCGCGGCCATGGCCGAGGCAATCCGTTCCACTTTGTCGGCAGACCTAGGCTGGGGCGACGCGGCCGAGCTGGTCCCGGTCCTCTACGGCGGCAGCGTGACCAGCGCCAACATCGCCGAATTCCTGGCCGAGCATTCCATCGACGGCGGACTCGTTGGTGGTGCCTCGCTCAAGCCGGACGAGATGGCCGGCATGGTCGCCAGCGCGGCTGTCACCGCCAAAGCTCGCGCCGACGCCGCGGGCAAGCCGGCATGACGGCCGTTCCAATGGTCGGCAACCTGCGTCGCCCGCGCCCAATAGTGTTGGTTGTTCTGGACGGCTTCGGCATCGGCCCGAATCCGGCCGTCGATGCCATCGCCCAGGCTCGGATGCCCAACTGGCAAGCGTTCCTTGCCCGATGGCCTCACAGCGCCATCGAGGCGTCCGAGGGGTTCGTTGGTTTGCCCGAAGAACAGATGGGTAACTCAGAAGTCGGCCACCTCAATCTCGGCACCGGTCAGCCGGTCATGCAGGACCTCCCTCGTATCGACAGATCGATCGAGTCGGGCGCCTTCTTCAGCCTGCCAGTCCTTCTGGCGCTGTGCGCTCGGGCCAAGGAGGCAGATCAAACCCTCCACTTGATCAGTCTGGTCGGCCCCGGCGGGGTCCACGCCAACGATCGTCATCTCGTGGCCGTCGCCGAAATGGCCAAGCGCCAGTGCGTTGCCCGGGTCCGTGTCCACGGCCTACTGGATGGTCGCGACACGCCGCCGCGGTCAGCCAGTGTGTACGTTCCGGACCTGGAGAAGCGCCTCGCCGCCGTCCACCCCAACGCGAAGATCGCCACAATCGGTGGCCGCTACTTCGCCATGGACCGTGACAAGCGCTGGGAGCGGACGGGCCAGGGATACTGCGCGATAGCCAATGGAGTCGCGGACTTCCACGCTCCGTCCGCCGTTGCGGCAGTAGAGCAAGGCTACGCCCGTGGCGAGAACGACGAGTTCATCACGCCGACGGTCATCGATGGCGTGGATCACGGCACGATCGCCGATGGAGACGCGGTTCTGCACTGTAATTTCCGTGCCGACCGCGCCCGCCAACTCTCGCATGCCCTCGCCGACGCGGACTTCAGCGGCTTCGACCGGGGCGCCGGCGCTGCCGACGGCTCCGGCGCTGCCGGCGGCTCCGGCGCTGCCGACGGCGCCATGCCCAAGGGCATCCTCTTCTCGACGATGACCGCCTACGAGGCCAACCTGCCCGTGCAGGTCGTCTTCGGCCCGGAGGTTGTGCCGTCGCTCGCGGGAGCCGTCAGCAAGGCTGGCTGGACGCAGCTACACGTTGCCGAGACGGAGAAGTACGCCCACGTGACCTACTTCTTCAACGGCCGTCGCGAGGAACCATGGCCCGGTGAGGATCGAAAGCTCATCCCTAGCCTCAAGGTCGCCACATATGACCTGCAGCCGTCAATGGCGGCTGAGGGCGTTTGCGATGCCCTGGTCGCCGCGATTTCCGGCGGCAAATACGACCTGATCGTTGCCAACTTCGCCAACCCGGACATGGTCGGTCATACGGGCGTCTGGGACGCCACCGTCAGTGCCTGCGAGACCGTGGATGCCGCCATCGGCCGTGTCGCCGACGCGATTCTGGCCGTGGACGCCGACGATCCGGCCGGCCCGGGCGCGGTCCTCCTCATCACGGCCGATCACGGCAACGCCGACGAGATGATGGACGCGGCCGGCAACCCCATCACCAAGCACTCGCTCAACCCGGTACCGCTCCTGGGTATCGGCCGGTACCTGGATGGCAAGCGTCTTGTTGATGGCCGTTTGGCCGACGTGACGCCTACCATTCTGGAGATCGGCGGCATAGAGCCGTGGCCGGGTGTAACCGGTCACTCGCTATTGGCGAAGGATTGAGCTTCTAGCCGCGACCATTTGCACGGGCCCGGCCGTCCAGCGGCGCGGTCGCTCGGCCACTGAGGCCGACACGCCGCGGGCTTGTGCTAACATGCGCCGGTCCGCTGTCGGGCGGACCAATAACGAGGTCATCTTTAGCTGTGAATCCCGCTCTCGCCATCGGCCAGGACATCATCGGCATCTTCCTGATGATCTCCATCCTTATGCAGTCGCGTGGGTCGGGCATCTCCGCCACGTTCGGCGGCGACTCGTCCGTTTATCGCAGCCGTCGTGGGATCGAGCGTCGTCTGTGGCAGTTCACGATCCTTCTGGCGGTCCTGTTCTGCGTCTTTTCCGAGGCGAGCTTCCTCAAGTTTTGACTTTGAGCCTGGCTCCGTGGGAGGGGATTCTCTGGATCGCGGACGAGGCTGGCTTCGAGGTGTCCCGTATTGACTCGGCCGCCGGAATCGGTGTGGTGACACGCCCTGGTCATTTGATGCCATGAGACGACGCGATCGTTTTGCCGTCGGGACGCTACTCCTCATCCTTGTGGTTGTCGGAGCCGCGCTTGTCATCCCCATACCCACTTCCGTACCGTCTGGTTCGGTTCGCCCCAGCGTCTTGGCAGTGCCGTACCGCGAGGGCGTCATCGGCCGTCCAAGCTCCATCAACCCGCTGACGGCTCGTTCCCAGGTGGACCAAGACCTCGTGGCGCTGCTCTTCCGCGGGCTGGTTAAGAACGGGCCGAACGGGTCGGTCGTGCCGGACTTGGCAACGGGCTGGACGACCTCCGACCAAGACCGCACCTACACCTTCCAGATGCGCAGCGATGCCTTCTGGGAGGACGGCCAGCCCGTCACCTCGGCCGACGTGGTCTTCACCATTGGCTTGTTGCAGGATGCCAATTACGACGGTCCGGTCGGCTCCTCCTGGCAGGGCATCCACGCCTCTGCTGACGGGCCATCAACGGTGCGCTTCGCTATGACCCTTGCCAGCGCCGGGTTCCTCCGCCAGGCAACGTTACCGATCCTGCCTTCGCATCTGCTAAAGGGCACGCCGGTCGTCAAGCTAGCCGATTCGGCGTACAGCGGCCGCCCGATCGGGAACGGTCCGTATCGCATCGTCGAGATCGACTACTCGCACGTCCGCCTGGAGCGAGTTCCGTCTGTGACGGCTGTTCCGCTGCCGACGCCCAGCCCCGCCCTCAGCCCGAGCGTTAGCGCGAGCGCGACGCCACGCCCCGCTCTGGCTCCCAGCCCGACCGCAGCCAAGACCAAGGCGGCCGCAGGGAGCGCGGTGCCGAGTTC
>JAYVMQ010000249.1:0-24594 GCA_043758855.1 Chloroflexota bacterium | reverse complement strand
CCCAATTACCTGCTGCTGCTCTGCTTCGGTGAGGCCGGGGTACATCGGCAGGGACATGGAGCTTGCCGCTGCAGCGTCGGTATTGGGCAGGTCCGCCTCGATGCCAAGCTCCATCACATATGCCTGACGGTGGCACGGGATTGGGTAGTAGATGCCGCACACGACGCCGGCGTTTGTCATCTCGGCCACTATCTGGTCGCGGGCCGAGCCGACGCCGATGGTGTACTGGTGGTAGACGTGCGTCCGGCCGTCAGGACAGATGGGCAGGCGGATCGGGAGATCGGCTAAGGCCTCGTCGTACCGCCTGGCAATCGCCTGGCGGCGGGCCGTGTTGCGCTCGAGCTTATCTAGTTGGACCAGACCCACGGCCGCAGTAATGTCGGTCATGCGGAAGTTGTAGCCGAGGATCTCATGGTGATATCGCTCCCGCATGCCCTGGTTGCGGTACAGCCGGATCCAGTCGGCCAGGCGATCGTCGTTGGTGGTGACGAAGCCGCCCTCGCCCGTGGTCATGTTCTTGGTGGCGTAGAGACTGAAGGCCGCGGTACCGAAACTGCCCGCTCGGCGGCCGCGGTACATCGCGCCGTGAGCCTGGCAAGCGTCCTCGACCACCGCCAGTCCGTAGCGGTCGGCGATTGCCCCGATGGCGTCCATGTCCGCCACTATGCCGAACAGACTGACCGGACAGATTGCCCTCGTCCTGGGCGAGATGGCGGCCTCGATTCGGCCGGCGTCCATCAGGTACGTGTCGGCCTCGATGTCCACGAATACCGGGGTCGAGCCAGTGAACAGGATCGAGCTGACGGTGGCGTTGAAGGTGTGCGAGACAGTGATGACCTCGTCGCCGGGGCCAAGGCCCAACCCGGCGAAGATCGACATCAACGCGACCGTGCCGTTTGAGAGGGCGATTGCATGCTTGGCTCCGCAGAAGGCGGCCCAGCGCTCCTCGAGTTCAGCGACCTTGCGTCCCCCGGCGATCATGCCGCTCTGCATGACCGCAGTCACGGCGGCAATCTCCTCGGGACCCAGATCCGGGCGCGCTGGTGGGATCATGCTGAGACTCCTATGGTCGATGCGGGTCGCTCCACCAGCGAACCGCTTGGCGAACTGTAGGCGAAGACGCGACCGCATCGCGGGCAGGCGAGGGCAGCGTCGGGTGACGGATTCGGGGGCGCATTGGAACCAGTTGAATCGGCCAGCCGGGCCCCGCAGGCGCAGACCCAACCGAGCCGGCGGGCCGGGTTGCCGGCCACCAGGCCGTAGTCGGGTACATCGTGCGTGACGATCGAGCCGGCACCTACGGTGGCGAATCGGCCGACCGTGATCCCGGCCACGACAACGGCTCCGGCACCGATGGAGCAGCCGTCCCGCAACTCTATGGGGCTGACCGTCCAGTCGTCAGCGTCGGCAAGTTCACCAGTTGCGGTCACGGCGCGCGGGTAACGATCGTTGGTGAGGATCGCGCCCGGGCCGATGAAGACGCCATCGCCGACCGTTACGCCGTGGTAGACGAGGGCTCCGTTCTGGACCTTGACCCTGTCACCGAGGTGGACGCCCTCGTCGATGAAGGCGTCCCTGCCGATGACGCACTCGGCTCCCAGGCTGGCTCCGCTTCGCAGCACAGCACGATTCCAGACGCTGCTGCGCGGGCCGACGCTGACGCCAGCTTCGAGCTCTGCTGACGCGTGAACCCGCGCTGTGGGGTCGATCACGAGGAACTCCTGTGGCGGAACGGAGGTGGCGGAGGGATCCTCGGACGCCGCTCAGCCGGCTCCAGAGTATACCGGACACCGTTGGCGCCACCCGCGCGCCCGGTCCTTGAGCCGGCCGCTCACGCGAACCAGCAGGGGAGATGGGCCGCCGAGGCTACCCTCGGCGGCGCTTGCCAAGTCGGAGTAGACCGGCGGCAATCACCAGGCCGGCTCCGAGGGCAAGGGCGCCACGCCAATCCAACACTGTTCGAACGTTGCCCTCGACCTTCCGGGCGAGCACGATGAAGCTTCTGCTCTTGCCATCGAGGGTGACGTGGCCAGCGACGATCGTCCGCGCGCCGCCTTGGCGGACCACCACGTTGCGAGCCAGAACGGTCCGCGCAAACCCCTGGGTCACCGACACGTCGCTGCCGATGGCAACGCCGATAGCGCCAAGTTCCACTGAGATTCGCTCACCCCGAGCGAAGCCGATACCACCTATGCGGACCGCTATGTCGTCCGCCTCGGCTCGGCCTATGCCGCCGTTGGTGACGCTGATGTCCTCAGCCGAAGCAGCGGCGATGCCACCCTTCGTAACGGTGACCGTTTCGGCCTCAACCTCACCCGCGCCGCCCTGGGTGATGGTCACTGTCGTGGCCTCGACGCGTTGACCGTGTGGCGCCGGTGCCACGCTGGTGTGCGGCGCTGGGGCGGCCTTTGGTTTAGCGGCGACGGGCGGCGTCCTCGGAGGAAGAGCGGCCGAGGCCTTGGCCGCTGCCGCTCGTGGCGCTCGTGGCGCTCGCACAGGTTTCGGTAAATCCGGCTCGGCAGCTTTGCCCGTATTGAGGCTCCCGGTTCCGTTGCCCGACTCTTCGTTCATTTCCGTCCCTTCTGTGCTGACTGCCGGTCGCGCGGGCCGGGCCGACCACATACGACCACCTGCACCAGCCTACAGCGGCGACCCTATCAGCGGTAGCGAGTCCCGGTATCCGAGGCTAACGGCTGAGCGCGCCGGCTCAGCGCCGACTCAACGCGGACGAAGGCTCCCGACCAGCTCCAACAGAGTGGGGTTTGAGCGATCGCGGTCGGACAGAATGGGCCGGCCGTCGGGCGTCCCGTCGATCTTGGGCCAGGGCACGCTCACGGCGGGATCGTCCCAGGCGAAGCCAAGTTCGTCGGTGCCGTCGTACTCGTTGGTGACGAGGTACAGCAGTTGCAGCGGTTCCAGGGCCAGGAATCCATGGGCCACGCCGGCGGGGATCGTGACTGCCTCGGCCGGGCCCAATTCGCGCAGCTCTGTGACGGCGTGAGCGGATGCATCGGCCAGAACCGGCCGCACGTCCACGAGAGCCACGAGCGCTCGGCCACTCACGACGGTCCAGTAGTCGAGCTGGCGGCGGTGGTAGTGCAGCCCTCGGAGGACGCCGGGCGCGGACGTGGAGAGGTTGGCCTGGACGAAGCGCGCGTCCGGCAGGCCGGCCTCATCCTCGGTCGGCTGGCCCAGGGTCGAGGCCCGCCAGATCTCGACGAACGAGCCGCGGGAGTCAGCCAGACGGCTCAGGCGCCGATAGCGCACGCCCCGAATTCGCGAACCGGCCGCGCCCGCAGGAACCGCGCCCGCAGGAACCTCGCCGTGACTCATCGTCCAGCCTCCATTTTTCTGGCGAGCAACTCCATGTATTCCGCCGCTGCCTCCTGCCACGACCGCAGCAGCCCGCCGGGGAGAGGCGTCGGTTCCAGCGCGCCCCAAGCTGGCGGGTTCGAAGCCCGCGGCCACGTGCTCAGCGGCACCTCGTTGGTGGCGATATCGATGCCGGCCAGTCGCAGAATCTCGCGGGCCCACTCGGCGCGCGACGCCCGTCCTGTGTTGATGATGTGGTGTATTCCGCCGAGATTGCGGCCACCGGGCCGGTTCCACTCGACGATCAGGGCGACGATCGCGCCCCCTAGGTCAGGAGCGTAGGTCGGGCAGCCCACCTCGTCCCAGACGAGGCTCAGCGTTTGCCCGGCACCTCGAGCCTTTTCGGCCGCCGCGACGATCTTCTGCGGGAAGTCCAGGCCTGGCAGGCCGCACAACCAGGCGGTTCGGACGATGGCCAGCGCGGGCGCGGCCGACGTCGGAAATACGGCCGGCGCGTCGCCCACTTCGACTGCAGGAGCGGCGGTGGCCGCGGCGGCAAATCCGTCGCCCGTGGCTCCGTAGGCCGCTCGGGCGGCCGCCTCGCCGGCCAGCTTGGCCGCGCCGTAGGGATTGCCCGGGTTGGGCCGGTCCGTCGGGCCGTATGGCCGGCCGTCGGTTCGACGCCCGTCGAATACCTCGTTCGTAGAAATCACGACCATGGCCGCTCCAGCGTCGGCGCAGGCTCGGGCCATCTCGCCGACGGCTGTTCCGTTGCGGCGCATGGCCAGTTCGGGGTCGCGGGCGCAGCCGTCGACGTCCGTCCAGGCCGCGGCGTGGATAACAACGTCGGGCCGATGGAGTGTGATCAGCCGGCGCGCTGAAAGGGGGTCGTCGAGGTTGTGTACGGGTAGGTCCCAGGCCAGGACTTCACCTACTGCCGCAGCCTCCGTGAGCTTCTTGACGAGCGAGGTGCCTAGCCGCCCGCCCGCCCCTGTGACGGCTACTCGCATCGGTGCGATGCCCTCACCGGGCTTCGCGGGAGCCGGCCAGGCGAGCCCCGTACTGCCGCTCGTAGTATTCCTTCCACTCCCCGGCCTTGATGCCCCGCCACCAATCCTGGTTCTGGAGATACCAGTCCACGGTTGCAGGCAGCCCCGCCTCGAAGGACATCTTGTTTGCCCAGCCCAGGCCGGCGAGCTTGGAGCTGTCCATGGCGTAGCGGCGGTCGTGGCCCGGCCGATCCTCGACCTGCCTGACGAGCGACCAAGGCTTGCCCAGGCGTTCCAGGAGTGCCGTCACGATCTCGCGATTGGTTCGCTCGTTGTTCCCGGCGACGTTGTAAGTCTCGCCGGAGACGCCGTGCTCTAGGACGTGGCCGATGGCTCCGGCATGGTCGGCGACGTAAAGCCAGTCACGGCGCTGGAGGCCGTCGCCGTAGAGCGGCAGCTGCTGATCGTCGATGGCGTTGGTGACGAAGAGCGGGATCAGCTTCTCGGGGTGGTGATACGGGCCGTATGTGTTGGACCCGCGGGTGATCACGACATCGAGGCCGTACGTTATGAAGTAGGAGCGGGCCAGCAGTTCGCCGCCGGCCTTGGCCGAAGAGTAGGGGGACCTAGGTTCGAGCCGGTCATCCTCGCGGCTCTCGCCGGTTTCGACGGAGCCGTAAACCTCATCGGTGGAGACTTGCAGGAAGCGCGGAGCGGCCGCGCGCTGGCCGACCCTGGCGCGTTGCTGCTCGGCTCGGCAGGCCTCAAGCAGAACGTGGACGCCCAGCACATCCGTGCGGAGGAATGCCTCGGGGTCCAGGATGGACCGGTCCACATGCGACTCGGCAGCGAAGTTGACGAGGGCGTCGACGTGAGCCACCAGTGGCGCCACGATCTTCGGGTCGGCTATGTCGCCCTGGACGAACCGGAGTCTGGCGGCCTGCTCCGGATCTCCCTCGACCGGGGCCAGGTTGGCGCGGTTGCCGGCGTAAGTGAGCTTGTCGATTACGGTGATGTGCGTCCCGTCCTTGCGGGCGAGGACGTCCCTAACGAAACACGAACCGATGAAGCCCGCTCCGCCGGTGACCAGCAGTCGCCCGAAGCGTGGACGGGTGTCAGTCATGCGCTCGGCCTCGTGGGTGGAGGAGACATCCGGCCGGCGCGCGACTCCTGCTCGGAAAGCTCGGCCGCTCGGATGAGCGAGGTGACGGTGCCGGCGTCGGTCCACAGCCCATCAAACTTGGGAGCGAACAGGTTGCCGGGCAGGTAGTGGTTCAATAGATCGGTGATCTCCAGCTCGCCGCGCCCTGAGGGCACCAGCTGATCCACGACCGCGAATGCGCTGGGGCGGAGGAAGTAGACCCCGATCGGGATCAGGTTGCTCTTTGGTCTAGCCGGCTTCTCTTCGAAAGCCACGATGCTGCCCGCGGCGTCGAACTCGGCGACGCCGAATCGCTCCGGATCCGCGACCTCGTAAAGGAGAGTGCCCGCGCCCCAGGGCCCTGCCTCAAACTCGCGGGCGGTCTCCGCCAACGGTGGCCCCAGCAGAACGTTGTCGCCAAGAACGCAGCAGAAGGCATCGTCGCCGACGAAATCGCGAGCCAGGCCAATGGCGTGGGCAATGCCCATCGCGCCGCGCTGATAGCGGTAGGTCAGATCCAGCCCAAAATGCTCGCCGTCGGCCAGCAGTTCGACAACGTCGCCGACGCTCTTGCCGCCGACGATGACCATCACCTCACGAATGCCCATGTTCGCGAGCGTGGCGATTGGGTAGTAGATCATGGGCCGATCGTAGATCGGCAGAAGGTGCTTGTTGGTGACAATCGTAAGCGGGAAGAGGCGCGTGGCTGTGCCTCCCGCCAGAACGAGACCCTTCACTCCGGCTCCAGTCAGTGCGTGAGCATCGAGAGTATCAGTATTGGTGCCGGTGTTGCCTGCCCGGCTTGCCGCGGGTGGTCAGCACCGGGTGATTGGCGATGCCCCTGGCGTGGGGGCCGCGCGGGGCGACCCGGACGGGCCTGCGTTGCCCGAAGCGCCGGGCGACCCGAATGCGCCCGGGCCGGCCGATGGAACCGGCGGACCGAAACCGCCCTGGTAGTCGACGATTACCAGCACGAATGTGGCATCGGTGAGGTGGGCGGCGGGCTTGATGGTCGCACTCTTGACGGGGATGTTTGGATCCGACGAGACATCGACGATTCTGCCTATTAGCAGCATGGGCGGGTAGGGCGAGATGTCGTTGGTGCACGGCAACGCCTCGCCTGCTGTGACGACGGCGTCCCCAATGGTGAGCGTCTGAGTGGCAACGTAGGACATCTCGAGCTGGCCGCTGATGGAGCCGCGGATGGTGCCCGTGGCGTTGCTCTTGGCCTCAATTCCCGTCACAACGGCCGTAGGGTCGCTCAGGAGAAGGACTGACGAAACGGTCGCATTGACTTCCGAGATACGACCGACCAGCGCGCCGCCGGCGTCGATCACGACTTGCCCCGGCAACAGGCCGTCGCTGCTGCCCTTGTTGAGTAGAAGGGTCCTCTTTCGGCCTTCCGACAGGTCGCGAACGATCACGCGAGCGGGCGTCGTCCGATACGGAACCGATTGCTGGGCCGCCGTGATCTTGGTCCAGTCGTCGTTGAGCTTGGAGATCGCCGGCATCCGGTCCAGCTGCTCTTTGAGCGTCTGATTCTCCTGGCGCAGACGTTCGCTGTCCGTTCTGAGTTTGTCTATCTGGATAAGGGCCGACCAGTAGGAACCGGCCGTGTCTGCCGCGTTGCTCAGGACCGTCTCAGCCGGGCTGACTGCCCAGTTGACGCCAGACTGGAGGTCGTGAGCCTGTTTGGTATCGGAGATCCCCATCAGGCCGACACTCAGGATCAGGAGCGTGCCCCAGGTTGTCCACTCCCGACGGATCGTTCGTCGGGTTGCGGTAACGGCGTTCATGCGGCCCCCATGGCCAAGCGGCTCGGCGTCAGCGAGCCGGGCGGGCGTAAGTGTCCGCCACCAGAACTTCTTCCATCAGATCGAGTTCCTCGAGGACAACACCGGTGCCGCGAACCACGCAGGTAAGCGGGTCGTTGGCCACGTGGACCGGCATCTGCGTCGCCTCGGCAATGCGCTTGTCGAAGCCGGCGAGCAGTGCGCCGCCGCCGGCAAGGACGATGCCCTGGTCCATGATGTCGGCTATCAGCTCCGGCGGGGTTTCTTCGATCGTGTCCTTGATCGTGTCGACGATGATCTGGAGCGAAGGCTCGATCGCCTCACGAATCTGCTCGCCGCCGACTTCCACGGCGCGCGGTAGCCCGGTCAGCAGGTCACGGCCGCGGAGCGTGACGCGCTGGAGGTCCCACTCGCCCGGGGCTGCTGAGCCGAGCGCGACCTTGATGTCTTCGGCCGTGCGCTCTCCCAGGAGGAGGTTGTATTCGCGGCGTGCGTAGGCAACGATGTCGACATCCATCTCGTCGCCGCCGATGCGGATGCTGCGGCTAATGACGATGCCGCCGAGACTGATAACGGCGACCTCGGTAGTGCCACCGCCGATATCGACGATGAGGCTGCCGGTGGGCTCGTTGATTGGCAGGCCGGCGCCGATGGCGGCCGCCATCGGCTCCTCGATCAGGCCAGCCCAGCGAGCGCCGGCGTTCATAGCGGCGTCGCGGACGGCGCGCTTCTCAACTTCCGTCACGCCAGATGGGACGCCCAGGAGCATTCGGGGCCGAGGCACCATGCCGATCCGATCGTGAACCTTCCGCACGAAGTACTCGATCATCTGCTGTGTCACGTCGAAGTCGCTGATGACTCCGTCGCGGAGCGGCCGGACGGCAATGATGTTTGCCGGAGTCCGGCCCACCATACGCTTCGCCTCGGCGCCGACGGCTAGGACCTTCTTGGTCTTGGCGTCCAGGGCGACGACGCTCGGCTCGCTGATGACGATGCCGCGGTCACGGACGTGGACAAGGGTGTTGGCTGTGCCCAGGTCTATCCCGATGTCTCGCGAGAAAAGGCCGAGCAGCGCGTTCAGGCCGAACATTATTGGAGGCTGTTCCTTCTACTTGGCGCTGGCTTCCCCGATGATCGGGAGAGGGTCAGCCAGTCTGAGCACCCGAATGATCGAGCGGCTCGGAAGCCCTTGGATTGCGACGTCCCTTGTCCAATCCTATTCGCTGGTCATAGGATCGACCCGCCTCGATCCTGGAAAGTGGGACAAGTATACCGGCCCGATCCTGTGGGAACTCTCAGCAAGCCCCGTCACACTCGGCGGGCTGCGGCAGTTTACCGCTCCGAAGCAAGTTCTGACCAATCGTCTGTGTCTCGAGCCACGCCGGCTGCTGATCAAGGCTCCATCATGAGGGCCTGTCGAATGCCACCCCTCGATCCCGGAGCGACACGAAGCTGTCCCCGGCCACGATCAGGTGGTCCAGAAGCTGAATGTCCAGGAGGCGTCCGGCGGCCAGGGTCTCGGCCGTCAACCTCAGGTCATCTGGACTCGGCGTGGGATCGCCGGACGGGTGGTTGTGGACTAAGATCAGGCCCGTGGCGTTGAGGCGCACGGCATCGCGGAATAGCTCGCCCACGCGCACCAGGCTCGACGAGACGTTGCCCTGGTACACGGTCACGAGGCGGAGAACCGTGTTTCGAGTGTTCAGCAGCACGACGCGAAGCTCCTCCCGCTCCAGGTAGCCCATCTGCGGTACGAGACGCTCGCCGACGTCGCGGGGCGCGTGGACGATCCAGCGCCCCGAGGGCCAGTCCGCTACCAGGCGACGGCCAAGTTCGAATGCCGCGCTCAACTGGGCCGACCGGACCGGCCCAACGCCGGGGACAGTCTCCAGCTCTACGTCGGTGGCACGGGCAAGTCCGACGAGCCCCTCGTGGCGCCTTAGGGCGTCCGCGGCCGCATCCACGGCGGTCTTGCCGTGCGAGCCGGATCCCCATAGCACTCCGATCAACTCGGCCGCGCTCAAGGCCCCAGCGCCATGCGCGGCGAGCCGCTCCCGCGGCCTTTCGCTCTCCGGCATGAGACTCATTGGCCCCGCAAGTCGTTGCCCGGTTCCTTCCGCGGTTCGTCTCGACACTCGCCGATGTCCTTCATTGACGCCGCTCCGACCCACCGAATCAAGCCCCGCTCTCTTCCGGCGAATCTGGTTCGACATTCGCTCCCGGAGCCAGACGACGAGAGCCCGCCGATTCCCCCCGCCATCGGGCTCCGGGAACAATGGGAGACTACGCGCCGCCGCTTATCGGCCGACCAACTCCGGCTTATCAGCCACTCATTTTCGCTGGCTCAGTACGTGGTCAGGATCCCCACGATCACGATTAGTCCGTTGTACGAGCCGTGCAGCGTGGCCGAGGCGATGAGCGAGCGCCGCCGCATGTAGATCCACGTCAGGGCGATGGCGATAGGGACACGGACCGCCATGTTGAAGACGGCAGCTCTCAAAGAGAGGCCGGCGTCGGTGCTCGTGACATTAATGATGTGAACGGCAGCGAAGAAGAAGGCGGCGCGCAAGATTACAGAGTTGCGGCTCAGGGACCGGCCCCAGGCGTTCGTGGCAAAGCCGCGGTAGAAGATCTCCTCGCCAATCGGGACCAGGATTGCCACGGCTAGGATCGTAATCCATCGATCCAGCTGGGTGACCGACGTGGTCACCGGAGAAGTGATGTCACTTCCGTGGAGCCCAAGAGCCACAGACAGCAGGGCAGACAGAAGGGCCGATACGAGGAACAGCGGCAGGAGCAATGCCAGCGCCCAAAGGATGTCGCCGACGTAGTCCGCGGCGACTCGCGACCGCCAACGCCGCACCGGCCGACCCCACGTGTCCACGGCCATCGGTGTCTTGGGCGCGGCGGTCCACTCGTCCTGGCTGGGAGCCAGCCGTTGTGGCCTGACGATGTCCCGCCACGTGAGAGCGCCGGTCCTGACGACTAGAACCTGGACAACGCCGACGTAGATCACCAGATACAGGAGAACTTGTAGCAACGTTGAGGCGGCTACTCCTGGGTGGATTCCGGCCGCGGAAAGGCCGTACTCGAGAGGTAAGGACAGGCAAGCGATGAGCGCCAGAAGCGCCCCGCCCGCAAGAAGAGGCGCCGGCCCCGCGTAATCCTCCCAGCCGTCCGTCCTGCGCTGGCGCGCCTGTGTGAGGGCCGCTCCCGACAAGCCGACGGCGGCCACGATGCTGACAACCTCGACCAGCAGCAGACCGGGGATGGGCGTCCCTCTGAAACTCAATCCGACGCGCGCCCCGATCCACAAGATCACGAGGGCGACCGAACCAGGCACGCCCAGGATCAAGCCCAGCAGATAGAGACAGGGGGAAGCGCGACCTTTGAGGGAGAGAAACGAGCGACGCCAGACCGGGTGGAAGTTGCCGGGTGGCTCGAGTACAGGGGCAACGGGTGGCGCTGAGACGTAACCCCATGGTACGAATCCGGGTGGCCAGACGGCGGGTGCGGCTACATGTGGGTAGGTCCACGCTCCGGCCTGCCAGGCATGGGGCGCTTGCCGGTCGTCGGCCATTGAGGCGGTGCGAACCTCCAGCGGAACGAGCCTCAGCCGCCAGCGGCGGGCTTGGTGTTGATGATCCTACCGCTCCTGCGCTGACCTGACGAGACTAGGCCGACCCCACCGAGCGCTGCCGCACCTGCCGCATCGGGCACCGCCATCGCGCGTTCGAAGTCCTTGCCGCACCAGGCGCAGAGTGTCCAGTCCAGGCCAACCAGGCGTTCGCAGTTTGGGCAAACGCGGTTGAGTCTGGTGCGACACCACGGACAGATGATCCACGCACCCTCCACGCGCCGATCACAGCCGCGGCAGGTCTTGATGGCCTCGACTTCGGCCAGGAGGGCCTCTTCCGCCAGGTTCCGTTCGTAGACCTCGCCGAGTCGTTCGGCCGGCCTTATGACCTTATAGACGAGCACGCCGAAGATGAAAAAGAACGGGGTGAAGAGGATGATCAGGCTGGAGGCGATGTAGGGCAGGACCGGGTTCTCGGTCCGATCGTGCATGTCGCGGAATGCCCAGTACGCCGCCGCAAGCCAGACGATAAAGAGGTAGAGGACGATCGAGTAGAGGACCACCTGGACCACGGCGCTGGAGAAGAACGTGCCGAAGGCATTCCCCACTTGGCCGGATAGATTGCTTGGCATGGGGTCTAATCTCTCTCGACTCGGCGTTCAGGAGCCTTCTGTCGTCGCTCCGAAGGCGTTGGGCAGTGTACCAGGGCGACATACCGCGTCGACCCGGGGACTGCCTGTCTGTGACGCAGAGGAACGATTTCGGGTGACGGCCGGACGCCCCATAAGGCGGGTTGAGCTGGATTCGAGTTGCCGAGTCTCTGACCCGGCTTGCCGGGCGCTTGTCAGGGCTTCGGAGCCGGTTCGGGCGGGAAGAAGACGGAAACGACCGATCCTGCGACGAGGATGGCAGCCGCGATCAGAAGCACGACAATGCCCATGCCGTAACCAAACGACGTAGGCAGAGTGACATACAAGAGAACGACGCCCAAATAGAGACCGCCAAGGATCATCGGCAGAATTGTGTCGGTGACTCGCGCGATTACCGATGCCAGCTTGGGCAGTTTGACCTGGGCCCAGTCGCTGCCAGCTATGCCACCCAATATCAGGGCCGTCACCAGAAGTAGCGGGATTCCGGCGGGCATGGCAAATGCCCATTGGCTGGCAGCCCCGAGCTTGGTCGTGCCTACGCCTATGCCGCTGACACCGGTCCAGGGCAGCACCAAACTAGCGAGCCCCAGGGCCGCCCCGGCGACGCTGAGTCCAAAGGCCACGAGTTCCTCCACCCGTTCGCTGCGGGCGGGTGCGACATCTGTGGCACCGGGCGCGGGGCTCTGGGAAGGCGTGGAGATTGGGATCGCCAGCGCTGGGAGGCTCAGGTTCGAGCCCGGGCGGCGCGTCCCGAGCAAAGACGAACTCGATGGCTGGATCGTCCAAGTCGACGGCGGGACACCGTCGGCAGGCGCCAGATAGCTGCCGGGAATGCGGTTCGGCTCGCCAGCTCCAGGCGCAGGCTCGGGCGCAGGCTCGGGCGCAGGCTCGGTCCGGTCAGGGACGCTCGCCAGCGACCCTCCGCAGTTGGGGCAGAATGCCTGCCCAGGCAGGACTGGCGATGTGCAATTCGGACACGGTTTAGATTCGACCACGCGGAAGCCTCCGCCTATACGTCCGCGACACTCTCAGCCGCGCAACACCGAGGGTTTCCGCGGTGATCCGCTCAGTCAATGGCCCGATGTCGCCGGTGTTGTCTCCGATAGTCCCAGCCGAGATTCTGACGGCTCGTCGGCTGCCTGTGAAGTGGCCTCTGCAACCTCGCCCGTGATAGCCGCGCTCCTCCATGCCGAAGCTATACCCGCCAGCGTCGAGGCGGCTACCCAGGCGAGGCCAAGTGAGAGCGCGGCAAGCAAGAAGAGGACTGGTCTCACGTCACGGGTTGTGCTGAATTGGCCGATCCCCAAGCTCAGAGCGATGGGCTGCTGGATCCTGGCCGCGACACGGCACCAATCGAAGGCTGTGGCAATTGCCGCTATGCCTGCCGCCATAGCCAGCGCGCTGGCAAAGTAGGTAAGCAACACTGTCGCTGCGGACGTCATCGGGCGCCGGACCAACTGGCTGAGTGCGCCGCCGAGGGCCCTCCGGACACCGCAGCGAGTCAGAACGAGCCGGCGTACGGCCACGGCGCCGATCGTCTCCTCGAGCAGCCAGACAACCACGACGGCGGCGACCGCGTCGACTGCGCCGAGCACCGTTCTCAGCGCGAGCGGCACGTCCAGACTCGACGGAGTCGTCAACTCGATGTAGGCGGAGGCATAGATCCGCGAGCCGGCCCAGGCCACTGCCACGGCCAACGGCACGAGGCAAATGGCGCGAATGCCTGCCATGTTGAGAAGCTGATCGAGGTTGGGCAGCGGCCGCAGCCTGCTCGGCGATCGGCCGTCAGGGTCCAGCGCGGCCTCGATCAGCCACACGTCAATCAGCGACCCCACGAGCACGGCCAGCAGCAGATAGATCGCTGCCACGGCTGATATGACTGCCACCAGCTCGAAGAACGACGTCGTCGGCCGGCCGTCAATCCCAAACGCGTTTACTCCGAGCGCCCCAGCTAAGCCGATGACGGAGGGCAGGACCGCGCTCGGCACGGCCAGAAGGATTATCCCGCCCCGAAGCATGAAGCCGGCCAGCGCGACCACGACCGTGTCGCGGCCGGCAAGGCCGAAACCTAGCGCCCGTCGCATACGCCCGAGCCAGCCGGAGCCGGCCCGGGCGCGCGGAGCTGCCTGAAGTTCGACCGGCTCCACGGTTCTACTTGGTGGAAGGCGCCGGCGTCCCAATCACCGTCTGGAGTTGCGTCAGGAGCTTGCCGACGATGTCCATCTCCTTCTGGTAAGTGCCCAGGTCGCCGGCGCGAAGCGCGGTCTGCGCCGCCTGGTAGTGCTGATCGGCCTGGGCGATGAGCTGCTGCGCGGTGCCGCTGAGCACGATGCTCGGCAGCGGAGTTGGCGATCCAGTCGAAGACGCCACAGGCGTAGCCGCGGATGACGGGCCCGGCGTCACTGTTGCTCCCGGAGGAGCCGAGCCGCCCGGAGCCGTAGTCCCCTGGCCGGCGTAAATCTGGTTGAGGGCTCCCTGGAGGTTGTCGGCCCAGACGATCTGGGTGGGGGTGCCGACGATGACCTTCTGGAAGACCGGCAGGGGGTTGTTGGCGGCTTGCAGGTAGACCGGCTGGATGTACAGCAGCGAGTCCTGGAGCGGGATGACCAGCAGGTTGCCCATGATGACGCTGCTGTTGACCTGGCCCCAAAGCGTGATTTGCTGGCTTATATCGCGGTTCTGGGCTATCAGGGACTCGATCTGCTCCGGTCCGAAGACGTTCGAGTTGCGGGGGAAGTCGAAGACGCTGACCTGACCGTACTTGCCCGGGTCATTGTGGGCGGCCACCCAGGCGATCATGTTCTGCCGGCCCTGGAGGGTCATCGGCTGTAGAAGCACGAATTCGGGGTTGGCCTGGCCGGGGACGCGCATCTGAACGTAGTAGGCCTCCAGGCCGAGCTGCGTCTGACCTTTGCCGGAGTCTGTATCACCGGTAGGCGGCAGGCGCCAGACGTCGTTGCCCTGGTAGAAGACACTCGGATCCGTCACGTGATACTTAGTGAACTGCGCCGTCTGGGCGTTGAACATGTCCTCTGGATAGCGCAGGTGACCGGGGTTGGTTGCATCGCCACGGATGTCGGCCGGCATCTGGTCGATCGACTTAAAGAGGCTCGGGAAGACACCCGACCAGGCCTTGATGATCGGGTCCGTGGGGTCGGAGACGTAGAAGCTCATCGTCCCGTCATAGGCGTCCATCACGACCTTGACGCTATTGCGGATGTAGTTGAACGGCTTGCCGGCTAGGCCGTTGGTCGTCGAGTCGTTGCCGGGGTCGTAGGTATTCGCGTCGGGGAAGTTGGCGCTCGTCGTGAAGGCGTCCTGGACGTAGGCCAGGCGACCGCTGGAGGTCACGATCAGGTATGGGTCCTTGTCATAGCGCAGGAACGGCGCGAGGGTGTGGCTTCGCTCCTGAATAGAGCGATTGAAGAGGAGCTGGCTGCTGCCCGTCACCTGGCTGCTGATCAGCATGTTCAGGTCGCCGAAACGAGCCGCGAAAAGCAGCTTCGACAGCGGCGTGTCGAGCTTGACGCCGGTCTTGCCGCCCCAGGTCGTGTACTGGTCGCAGCCCTGGCATGCCGCCGACGGATAATCGAATTCCTGGCTGGCGGCATTGACGATCACGTAGTTGCTCGACTGAGTGCCGAAGTAGATGCGCGGCTCGGTGATCTTGGGTGCGCCCGGGGTTGAGGCGGGCGGGAAGTCCTTGATCATGAGAGACGGCTGGCCGCCCGGCTGAACTTCGTTGACCGGGGTCATGACCAGGCCGTAGCCGTGGGTGTAGGTGATGTGCTGGTTGACCCAGGACTGATCGCCCTTGGTCAGCTGGGCCAGCTGAGTGGCGTCCAGTTCGCGACCCGACAACATGACCTGTCGCACGCAAGGCGCAGCCGATGGAGTGCAGCTGCTGGCGTCGGTGAAGACGTACCGATCGGTGTCGACGTCGAAGAACTTGTAGTACTGGCGGACGACCTGCAGGCCGTCTAGCGTCTTGGCCAGCGGACGGTAGTCCCACAGCCGGACGTTCTGGATGGTCGACGACTCGGTCTCTACGGCGGCCTTCGAGACGGTGCTGCCAGGCGTGTAAGTGGTGCCGCTCCAGCTGTTCAGGTTGAAGCCAAGCCGGGTCATGTCTATGTTGTTCGTGATGTACGGCGCTTCCTGCGCCTGCTGGTTCGGCACGACCGAGATGCGCTGCACAAGCTGTGGATATGCGACGCCCAGAATGCCAAAGGCGGCGACCCAGACGATGACTGTCAGGACCAGCGGGACTCGCCAGCGCGTATAGGCGAACCCAAGGACGAAGCAGCCGACGAACGCCGAGACGACGGTTAGGACGTTGAGGGCGAGCATCTGGGCATTTGCATCGGTGAAGCCGACGCCCTGGAAGATGCCACTGCTGGTGCTGTATACGAGCTCGTAACGGTCCAACTGCAGGCCCGCAGCCGCAGCCCAAAGGTACAGCAGAACCAAGAGGCCGATGTGAACGCGGGCCGAGGATGGCATGGAGGCCCCGGAGACCGCGGCCACGATGTATCGAATGCCGACCAGGGCGACCGCCGCCAACAAGAGCCCGATCCCATACGACTGAATCAGGCGGTAGAAGGGCAGGTTAAAGAGGAAGAAGGAGATGTCAAGGCCGAACGTGGGATCGGACTGCCCGAATGGCGTTCTGTGAATGAAGAGCTGGATCGTGTTCCAGCCGCCGTTGGCCAGGGCGCCCATACCCAACGAGATGAGGGTGCCGATGGCAAGAAGAGTCCAGAAGACAGGGCGGCCCAGGTCCGGGATCTGGACGGCCTCAGACGACCCGCCGACAGGGCGAGCCCGCGGGCGGCTGAACGCGCTGGGACCAGATTCGCCACCCATATAGCGCTCCACGCTGAAGCGATCAAGGAAATCGTCCAGTGAGAACCGGCGCATTTGGCCCTTGGGAATGAAGCGTCCGGCCAGCCACAGGTTGAACCCCAGGAAGACGAAGGCGACCAATCCGCCGACGACGAAAAAGAGGGCCTGCGATGCGACACGCGTTGAGAAGACGTCGCCGAAGCCAATGCTGTTGAACCACATACCGTCGGTGATCAGGCCGACGGTTAGGGCGAAGATCGAAGACAGGACGAGGAAGCCGGCGAGGATCGCGCCCAGGACGACCCAGCCCTTGGTGAGGTGGAACTCGGGGAACTCGGTCGATGGTCCGCCCGAGCGACGCCGGGAGCCCCCGCCGCCTCGCTCAAAGGGTGACCATGGGCGTTGGGGTTCTTCGCGATCTGTGTCGTCCGAACCGGACCCGTTTGAGCTCACCGTGTCTTCCTCCAGCGGTCCCTCTGACGATCGGGCAGATCCTCCACGGTCATCGGCGCCAGTGGCGTCCTTCGACACGTCCTGGGACTGCTCGCTGGCCCCGTCGCGCATGGCCTGGCGACGACGCAACTCCTCCATGAACTCTTCAAACATATTCGGCATTGGACGAGTCTAGCGGCCGGCGCACAATCGGGATACTGACGGGCCTCGGTTAGGTTGGGCCGGACTGGATTGGGGCAGACTGCGCCCACGCCTTGCTAGTAGGACAGCCGTATGAGGGCGTCGCGAAAGGCTGCCAGCACGGTATGCGCAAGTTCCGAGTCGCTCATGGCCAGCCTCCGCGCCGGCTCGAAGCGAAACCCCGCGAGCGCCACGAGGGGCGCTTCCCAAGGAGCCTCTTCATCCTCGGGCGGCTGGCCGAGGCGCAGACGGAGCTGCTGCCGGCCGTTCTCCTCGAGTACGAGGCCGGACAACGTCCCCGAGAGCCCGGGTCCCAGCCGCAGAAGCGGCGAGCCCGGCGGGATGCCGTAGTCGGGGGCGAGGTCGCTGAAGGAGAGCAGGCGGCCCCCCTCTTCGCACCACAGAAGCGCAACCCACCAGCCGTCGGCGAGCACCTGGGGCGGGGACATGCCAACGCGTTTGGAGTCGCCCGGCCGAAGCTCCAGTTCGCGCAGGTATGACGGACCGGGTGACGGTGGCCGTGGGGTGGTGTCGGACATGGTCCGAGGATAGCGGCCGATGCGCGGCGCCCCAGCACGGGCAGTGGCTAGGTGCGCGGTTCGGGCGGAGCTTCGGCGGTGGCTTCGGCGGTGTCTTCGGGCGGGGCTTCGGGCGGGGCTTCGGGCGGGGCCGCAGCTGTGACCAAAGCTTCCTGGCCGCCTGAATCCGCCCGCCCGGCCGCAATCTCGGCGTCCAGGCGAGCCATCTCGGCCCGTAACTCGCGGCTTGGCGGCCGCAGCGCCGCAGCGTCACTCGGTGGCGGCGCATCGACCACCTGTGGCACGGGCGCGTCGCTGAACATCACCTTCAGGAGACTCGGTCGCTTTCTGACGCCCCGCGCCTGGGCGGCGTAGGCGCGCAACTCGGGCGACACCTCGGTGACGCCGGGGATCGTCATCGACTGGGTGTCCGGCCCGTTGAGCGGAGCCTTGCAAATGGGGCAGGCCGACGCTGCGGCCGGCACTACCGCCGAGCACCACTGGCAGATCGTTTCGGCCGCGGTCTGGCCGGCGACCCTCCTGCCGATGATACGATGGCTCGGCGCGGCTGGCGCCGGTGGTGGGGTTGTCTGCGCCGTTTCGCCCGAGGTCGGGGTCGGCTGATCGTCGCCGGTCAATTCGACCGTGTCGAAGATCCAGGTTGGAGTCTGGCCGGGCCGGCGTGCGACGGAGCCCGCGACGACGCCCGTGCCAGCGCTGGCCTCCAGGAGCAACTGTCGGCCGCCGAAGGCCATGGCAGCGGCGCCGGCCAGGACTGGCAACCCGAAGGCCCGGCCAAGTTCATCTGGGATAAGGACGACGCCCACCACGGCCATAATGATCGCCGTGGCGTTTACGGTGCGGCTCGGACTCACGGCGAACATGGCCCTGGCCAGTGGAGCCGCGGTCAGGAGCGCGGCGGCTACGAAGACCCACAAGACGACTGCGGCCGAGATTCCGTAGACGGTCTGCGGCGGCAGCTGACCCTCGGCCAAGTTCAGCCCCAGAAACTTCGTTGCCACTAGGCCAGCCATCGCCCCGAGTGGAATTGAAGCCCAGCCGGCAAAGATGACGATGGCGGCTAGGACACGGCGCAAGCTTCTACTCCCACTCGATGGTGGCTGGCGGCTTCGAGCTTATGTCGTACACGACCCGGTTCACACCGGGCACTTCGTTCACGATACGGGCGCTGATCTTCCCAAGGACCTCGTACGGGAGCTTGGCCCAGTCGGCCGTCATGCCGTCCTCCGACGTGACCGCCCGAATGGCGACGAGATTGCCGTAGGTTCGGCCGTCGCCCATGACGCCGACCGATCGAACCGGCGTCAGGATCGCGAACGACTGCCAGACGCTGTGATAGAGGCCGGCCGCTTTGATCTCGTCGAGGACGATCCAGTCGGCCTCGCGAAGGGTGTCGAGTCGGTCGAGGGTGACCTCGCCGATGATCCGGATGGCCAGACCGGGGCCCGGGAACGGTTGCCGCTGGACCATCGAGTCCGGCAGTCCCAGCTCCGTTCCGACGGCCCGAACCTCATCCTTGAAGAGGTATCGCAGCGGCTCGATCAGTTGGAAGGCGAGGTCGTCCGGCAGGCCGCCGACGTTGTGGTGGGTCTTGATCTTGGCGGCCGACTTCTCCTTGACGGATGTTGCCGACTCGATGACATCGGGGTACAGCGTGCCCTGGGTCAAGAAGGCGATTTCGCCGAGCTTCGCCGCCTCCTCCTCAAAGACACGGATGAACTCGTTGCCGATGGCGTGGCGCTTCTGCTCGGGGTCGGTGATGCCCGCCAGCTTGCGCAAGAAGCGCTCCCGGGCGTCGACGACGATGACGCGGACACCGAGCTGATCGAAGGTCTTCTGCAGCAGCTCGGTCTCGTTCTTGCGCATCATGCCGTTGTCCACATGGACGCAGATCAGGCGGTCGCCCACGGCGCGGTGGACGAGGGTTGCGGCAACGGCCGAGTCCACGCCGCCGGAGAGGGCGCACAGGACCTTGCCGTCCGTGCCCGTCGCCCGGCTGTGCTCGTCGACGCGGCGACGGATCTCCTCAACGTTGGTGGCGATGAAGTTGGCCGGGGTCCACGTCTGGCGGGCGCCGGCGATGCCTACCACGAAGTTGCGCAGGATGTCGCGGCCGCTCTTGGTGTGGACGACTTCGGGGTGGAACTGGATGCCGTGCATCTTGCGTTCGGGGTTTGCGACGGCGGCGTACGGGGTCGAGGCGGTTCGGGCGGTCGGGCGGAAGCCGTCCGGCAGGCGTTCGATCGAATCGCCGTGGCTCATCCAGACCGATTGTTCGGGCTCGATGCCGGCGAAGAGGCCCTCCTGGGCGGTCACCGAGACGACGGCCGGCCCGAACTCCTTTCGCTCGAACGAGACGACCTCGCCGCCGAGCGCCTCGGCCATGAGATGCAGGCCGTAGCAGATGCCGAGGATTGGGATGCCGCCGCTCCACAGCGCCGGATCGGGGTGGGGCGAGCCGTCTTCATAGACGCTGGCGGGACCACCGGAGAGGATCACGGCCGTCGGCTTGCGCGCGGCGATCACGCTCCATGGCGTGTCGAACGGGAGCAACTCGGAGTAGACGTTGAGTTCGCGGACGCGGCGGGCGATCAGCTGGCTGTACTGGCTACCAAAATCAAGGACCACGACCGAGTCGACGTCCGCCTCGCTTGGTCCCTCGCCGGCCGCCCAGATCCGGTCTGCCACTTGCCCGTCGCTCAATCTCCGCCTCCGCTGCTGTGGGCCCTGAGTCTAAGCGGTCGAAGGGGCTGCAGTGCCTCAATGCGCGGGCCCGGCGCGCTTGGCGAGGGTCGGCCCGGAGCTGCTTGTTCATCGACGCCCCGGAGCTGGTTGCTCATCGACGCCCCGGGAAGCGCTAAGTGACTTCGCCGGGGCCACCGCTGGCGACGGGCGCCATAAATGGCCCGCTCGGGCTTGAGGCTGAACGTGGCCGTGCGGAAGGATGGCCAGCTTCGCGCGGTCGGACCCTCATCGAGCCGCCTGGACGTCGCTTAGCGCTTCCTCGGGCGTCATTGAGGACGAACCAGATGCCGCGCATGTCCCGATCCGACGTCTTGAGCCAGCCGAGAACATCGGCGGTGCGGTCGGGAAGCGCCGCCGCAAAGACCGAATCGAAGCGATCCACGGCGTTTCTCGCCCAGGTTTCCGCCGGCACCACCAGTACGCTCCCGACCACGCGCGGCCTCCAGCCCTCCGCACGGACGATGCTCGGCGCCAGGCGGCGCTTCTTGTCCATGGTCGCAAGTAGATCCTGAAGGTCGGCCAGCTTGGTCTTGACCTCGACACAGAGGACGGCACGGGTTGCGGGCTGCCAGGCGAGCACGTCTACCGAGCCGCGTTCACCCCAGACGTTGAATGTGCGCTCGGGAAAGACTTGCCAGCCAAGTGCGGTCAGCCTCGCAACAACCGCCCGAACCAGTCGGGCGTGCCTCTCATCGAGGAGTGTTGCCGTCTCGGCTCCGCGCCACCGGGCCTCGAGTCCAAGCGAGATGCCAAGCGCGGTCGATACGCGTCGAACGAGGCGCATCGAGGTGCCCTCCAGCAGGCCGCGTTCGATGCTCGACACAACCGCCCGGCTGATGCCTGCCGCCTCCGCAATTTGACTTTGGCTCATGCCGCGCCTGATTCGGACCGCTCGAAAGACCGACCCGACTTTCGCGTCATCCATGTCGCGACCTTACCGGCGGTCGCTCATCCCAGGCTTACTTTGCGATGAACGTTGAGTGCGTAAGCTTGAGACTGCCGTCAGGGGCATGAGGTAGGTGGATGGTGGGCGACAAAATGCAGGCATCGGCGGCGGATCAGGTGATCAAGAGCCGCATCCGCGGTGTCGTGGCGGTCGATCTGGACGGAACGCTGCTTCCCGACACAACTGTCTCCACTCTGCTCGGGGCTCGCTTTGGCGACCCGAGGGAAATCGCCGAGTTGGAGCGGGCGTACCTGGCCGGAGACATCGCGAACGATGTCTTCGCAGAGCGTTCTGCCGGCGCATTGCGTGGAGTTTCCCTCAGTGAGGTTGCTGAGGTTCTGCGCGGGGCCCGATGGCTCAATGGCATAACAGCTGCCGTCGAGGCCTTCCATGACTCTGGCTTGGAAGTGGTTCTTGCATCGATAACCTGGGCCTTCGCCGGTCGGATCGTTGCCCACGAGTTCGGTCTGGACGCCGTTTGCGGGAGCGAGATGGGCATCGTCGATGGTGTCCTCGACGGCAACCTGGTGACGATCTGCTTGCCGGCCGACAAGGCGGCCTTCGCCGTCGACCGCTGCCGCCTGTCGGGCCTGACTTGTAGCCGACTCGCGGCCCTCGGCGATTCGCATGGCGATCTTCCTCTGTTCGCCGCAGCCGGTCTATCCGTGGCGGTCAACGGCTCCAGCCAGGCTGTCGCGGCGGCGCACGCTTCGGTGAGGACTTGCGATCTGCGCGACGTGGTCCCGGTTGTTCGGTCCTACTTCTCAGGGCTTTCTGCCGTCAGCGAGTCCGGCTATGAAGGCTGCTAGAGCGGGCAGGTCCGGCATGATCGCATAGGCCACGGGTGCAGAAGCGCCGCCACCAACCTGATGGCCCGGCGAGATCCAGATTCCGCGCATGCCCAGCCGCATCGGCGCGGCCACGTCCCACTCAATGTTGTCGCCGACCATCCAGGCATCGCCGGCGACCACGCCAAGGCAAGACAGGACGTGGGCGTAGACCGCCCGCTCCGGTTTGCCCAACCCGAACTCCCCCTCAATCACAATTGCGTCGAACAGAGGGGCGAGCGCAAACCGCTCGACCTTGGCCCGCTGCGTTATCGCGGAACCGTTGGTCACGAGGGCGAGCTTGATACCCATCCCACGGATGGTGGTCAGAGCCTCGATGGAGCCGGGCAGAACACACCGAACCGCCTCAACCTGGGCGCAATACGCGGCCACGATCGCGACCTCGACGGTCTCGGCGAGCGGCCCGACGATCGCGACGCGACGCAGCGCCGCCTCCACGATGGCGCGGCGCGCCGCAACAAGATCTGCGCGGCCGCGGCGATGCCGTTCCGGATCCTTCCAGAACCAGGCGCGCTCGATGTGTATCGCATCCAGGACCGTCGACTCCGGAAATGAGACAACGGCGGCCGCGGCGTCAACGGCCGCCTTCCAGTTGGCGGCGCCTAAAGTCGAGTCCGCAATGATGGTGTCGTCGAGATCCACGAGCAGGGCCAGGGGGCGTCGGGCCAAGGCCACGTCCGAGTGGGTCACTGGTCATCCAGGTTGGGGGCGAGCCAACGCGCGGCCTCCTCCACGGACCAGCCCTTGCGCCGGGCGTAGTCCTCGAGTTGGTCGCGGCCGATGCGGCCGACGCCGAAGTAGTGCGCCTCGGGGCGCCAGAAGTAGAAGCCGGAGACCGACGCGGGCGGCAGCATCGCGAACGACTCGGTCAGGCTGATCCCGGCGCGCGCCTCGGCTTCGAGCAGCGCGAATAGGGTCGCCTTCTCGGAGTGTTCCGGGCAGGCCGGGTAGCCGGGGGCCGGTCGGATGCCTTGATACTCCTCGTGGATCAGCGCGGCGTTGTCCAGCGTCTCGTGCGGCGCATAGCCCCACAACTCGCGGCGGACTCGCTCGTGGAGCCGCTCGGCGAACGCCTCGGCCAGCCGATCGGCCAGGGCCTTGACCATGATGGCGCTGTAGTCGTCGTTGGCGGCCTCGAACTGCGCGACCAGCTCAGCCGAGCCGGCGCCAGCGGTCACGGCGAAGCCGCCGAGATAGTCCGGTGTGCCGGTGCCGCGCGGCGCCACGAAGTCGGCCAGAGCCTCGTTGGGGCGACCGGGCGGCTTCTCCATCTGCTGGCGGAGCGTGTGGACGACCGCGAGCGTGGCGGCACGGGCGCCTGACTCCTGACCGGCCCCCGGCCCCTCGTCGGCGCGCCCCTCATCGGCGTAGACCTCGATATCGTCGCCGACTGAATTAGCCGGCCAGAAGCCCACCACGCCTCGCGCCCGCAGCAGCCGCTCCGCGACGATGCGGTCCAGCATCCGGCGGGCGTCCTCGAACAATGGCCGCGCCGACCCGCCCACGACGGGTGCGTCGAGGATTGCCGGGTAAGTGCCCTTCAGTTCCCAGGCGTTGAAGAAGGGAGTCCAGTCGATCCGCTCCGCGAGCTCGGCCAGCGGGTAGTCGTCGAATGTCCGAATGCCCAGGAAGCTCGGCCGGGGAGCGGGCGCCGATAAGTCCAGCGGCGTCCGATTGGCCCGCGCGACTTCGATCGAGACACGGCTGATGCGCTCCTGGCGCCCGGCACGCTCCGCTCGAGTCCGCTCCTGATCTGCGAGGACGCCCGAGGCGTACGCCGCTGCACCGTCACCGAGCAACTCCGAAACGACGCCCACCGCCCGCGACGCATCTGCCACGTGGACGACCGTCGCTGAGTAGCGCGGCGCAATCTTGACCGCTGTGTGGGCCCGCGACGTGGTGGCGCCCCCGACGAGCAGCGGCAGGCGGAAGCCCTCGCGCTCCATCTCCGCCGCGACGTGGGCCATCTCTTCGAGCGAGGGCGTGATCAGACCGGACAGGCCGACCACGTCCACGTTCTGGGCGCGGGCCTCTTCCAGGATGCGGGCGACCGGCACCATCACCCCAAGGTCGACGACCTCGTAGTTATTGCAAGCCAGAACTACGCCCACGATATTCTTGCCGATGTCGTGGACATCACCCTTGACGGTGGCCATCAGGATCTTGCCGCGAGCGCGGGTGTCGCCGGCTGCCGCCTTCTCGGCCTCGAGATACGGCACCAGGTGGGCGACCGCTTTCTTCATGACGCGGGCGCTCTTGACGACCTGCGGTAGGAACATCTTGCCGGCCGCGAACAGATCTCCGACGGCATTCATGCCGGCCATCAGCGGCCCTTCGATGACATCGATGGGGCGCGTGGCCGCGAGTCGTGCGTCCTCGGTGTCCTCGACGACCCAAGTATCGATGCCTTCGACCAGGGCGTGGCGCAGCCGATCCGCAACGGGCCATTCGCGCCAGGCCAGGTCCGCTTCCGCCCTGGCCACGCCCGAGCCGGAATACTTCGGGGCGATCTCGAGGAGCCGATCGGTGGCGTCAGGGCGGCGGTTCAGGACGACATCCTCGACGCGTTCCAGCAG
>JAYVMQ010000248.1:0-7125 GCA_043758855.1 Chloroflexota bacterium | reverse complement strand
GTGGGATCAGGCCTGGGACGGGGCTCGATTGGTTGTTATGGTCGGGGCGAGAGGAGTCACGACGAGAATAGCCATGTCATCGCGAGCCCGACCGGTCTGGCAGCTTGCATCGGCCTGAGTGGACCAGCGGCGAGCCGCTGCGGACGATCGTTCACGTTGGTCACGCGGCGCGCTGGTCGCGCGGCGCGTTGGTCACGCGGCGCGTTGGTCGCCGGATCGGTCTTCTTCGGCTCGGAAGGTAACCTTCGTGTCGCTCCGGGGGACCTGTGCCGAGCCGCACTATCAGGAGAGTGAGGCGTGACCAATAGCGGTGAGGTACGGCTCCGACGGCTCCTTCGACGTGCCGAAGGTCTCGTCGATCTGCTCCTGAACTGCATCGCGGCAGGGCAACCGGCCGCCGTCGAATGGGACGATTTCCCAGCTGTCACCGTCGAGCGTGTCTTGAGCTGGGCGCACCTCGAGACACGCGCGGCCCTGGCCCTGCTTCGCGTGCCCGCCACTGCACCGGCAGCCGAGATTCTGCTGCGCGGGCTTCTCGAAGCGCTGGCCCATTTGGCCTGGATACAGGCCGCTCAGACCCCCGCTGAACAGCGATGCCGGGCACTCTGTTACGAGCTTGGTCGGACACAGAGCTATGCCGACGGTTTGCGGAAGATGAGACCGGACGCTGTCGCCCATCTGCCGGCGGACATCGCGGTCCGCGTCGAGGCGGATCTCGACACCATCCGCCAGCTCCACCGGGCAGCCGGCTGCCGTTGCCGCGGCAGGCACGATGGATTGGTGGGAGCCGATCTGAAGCGTCTCGCCCAAACCGTCGGACAGCCGTACGTCTACGAGCTGTGGGTGACATCGTCGAGGGCAGCGCACCAATTCGCGTTCGATCGGATCGCCCGCTCGACCCAACCCGGCATTACAGGAGTCGCCGAAGCCAGCCTTGCTGATCGAGGCAGACTGCTGACGTGGGTCGTCGCCATTTACGGGTATGTGGGTCAAATGGCTCTCCTGCTTGAGAACCCGGGTCAGCGCGACCGTTTCAACCGCGCGGTTTTGCGGTTCACGAAAAGCAGGGCGCTCCTGGGCGTGGTCACGGGCGGCACCCCGTGAACTCAGAGCCGGCCCAGCGGCGCCCATCCGACGGGACCGAAAGGGGGGTCTGATCCTGGTCCGGCACCGCGCTCAATCCGGCCGGCGTTGAGATCACGCCAAAACGGGGTCCTTGCGATCGGGACCAGTGGGTTTGCACTCCCCATACCGACCTCACCGTCGACGTGATCCGGTTGGCTCCTGTGGCGACCCCGACCGTAAGGTGTCGCCAGCTGATGTCACAGGTCGGTCCGAAGGGCCGCTCGGCACGGTGACTACCCGGGTCCTCATGGCGGTCGACCAGATCTGCGCCGCGGCCACCGCCGCCGACGTCCTGCGCTAGGAACTGGCACGCCAAGGCTTCTCGGCCGGTGGGCGCCCGCGGACGACCGACGAACGGCGTTACCGATCGGATTCAGTATCAGAGTGGCTACGGCGAGCGGGAGCCGGCCATGTACCGAATCGGAGGGAATGCAACGAGCGAGATGCCACTTCCCGTTCCCGCCCGATCATGCAAGCAGTTTACTACGTCCACTTGCTCAACGCGCTTGCCTCCGGCTTCAGCAAGCTCGCCCGAGGCGCGCTGCCGTTTACCCCGATCGTTGAAGCCCCGGTGCCCGCTGGCGGTCGAGCCCGGAGCTCCGATCCTCGACGAGCTACTCGGTGTGGGACGCTCCGGAACTCGTGCACCTCTTTCCTGCGCTCGCACATTCACAGCCATCGCGGCCACGTAGTTCATGACGCCCGAGGTGCGAAACCCGCCGAGTGTCGAAGAGGTCTGCGGCCCGGTCATGGGGTTGGCATAAGGCCCACGAGGGTCGCGCTGCCTACGTCGGTCTGCGCCGTCACGAGCAGGCCGACGCCGGGGACGCGGACGAGGCCGACAGGACGAGTCGGGGTGTCGCCGAGGACACGCGGCCATCCCGGCCGCAGCCGCCTGGCGGTGTCGAGCGCCAGGATCTCGGCCCGGGGCCCCGAGGCGACTGCGAGATAGATCGTCCCGTCCTGCCCGCCGGCGGGGGCCACCAACTGGCCGCCACCACCGACGACGTAGCCGCCAACCGAGCTGAAGCTCGCGCCAGCGGGGAGCCAGGCGGGCCAGCCGGCAGGAACCTCGCCCACCGGCGTCAGAGCGAGGAGTCCCTCTCGTCCGCCGGTGTCCGGCCGGAAGATCGGCACGATGATCCTGCCGTCGGCACCGGCCGAGGGCGAGCTGGCGCGCGGCGGGGAGCCCGCCGAAGGCGCATACGGCCAGGCGGCGATCCCCGTTGGCAGCGCATAGGGCCAGCCCGCGCGCTCGCGTCCGTCGGGGCCGAGGGCGAGGACCTTCTCGGTTGCACCCGTGGCTCCGGTCGTCGTGTACAGCGTGCCGTCTGGCCCGATCGTGGGGATGCCGGCAGGGCCGTCGACGGTCACCGGCCAGCCCGGCTTCACCTGTCCGTCCGTCCCGACGAGCAGGAACCGCGTCCGCACGATCGCGGTCAGGCCGTTCGGCGGTGCGATCCCGTTCGTGTCGTAGCCCCACGCACAGATGACGCCGCCCGATGACAGGACGAAGCCCTCGCCGCCCGTGACCCGGACGGGCCAGCCTGGAGCGGCCGAGCCATCCGGGCGGATCCCGACGATCTTGGCATCACCGCGCCCGCTGACGCTGACGAGACCGTACCAGGTACCGTCGCTCCCGAGGGCAGAGCACGCACCGCCGTCATAGCAGGTCCAAGTACCCGGCAGGGCAACGGGCCAGCCCGCCCTGACGGTTCCCTCTGCTGTGAGGGCGACCACCTGCTGTGCACCCGAACCCAGGGCCTCGACGAAGACGGCCCCACCGTCCGGGGTGGTGAGGACCTGCCCGAACGGCACGCTCGTACTCGCCTTGTACGGCCAGCCCGACTTCACCTGGCCCGATGGATCGAGGGCCCAGAGCTGTGAGTCGCTTCCGAAGATCGCGCCGAAGACATAGACCGTGCCGTCGGCGGCGATCGCCGGGGTGCCGAAGGCCATCACTCCCTTCGGGGCGAACGGCCAGCCGGGCTTGACGGCGCCCTGGCCGTCGAGCGCGTAGACCTTACCCTGTCCGTTCGGCCCGTACGGCATCGTCGAGATGTAGGTCGTGCCATCCGACCCCCGGACCGGGGTCGGCGTCCCAGGGGAATCGGCTGCGCGGAACCACCAGCCGGACGGCGATGCTGGGAGCGTGGCCGTCGCCGACGGGCTCCCGGACGGTGTCGGCTGCGTCACCGACGGACGGGCCGTTCCCACGCCTGGCGGTGGTGAACCCTGCTCGGAGCCCTGATGGGGCATCGTCAGCACCAGGGTCACGACGAACACGGCGGCGACGGACGCTACCGCGAGCGCCCGAACAAGGGTGAGGTACGGGCGCGGGCGCGAGAGTGGGCGCACCCGGCGAGGGAGCTCGGCCGCGTGGAGGCGCAGCGACATGGGCGCCGAGGTCGGTGCGTCGACACGGAACAGGTCGCGCAGCTCGCGCTCGAGCCGCTCGTCGTTCATCTCTGTTCCTCCGCCCCTAAGCGCGCGGTCGCGTCGAGACCGGCGCGCAGTGCACGCAATCCGTAATGGAGCCGTGACTTGACCGTTCCGGGCCGCTCACCGAGCCGCCGCGCGATCTCCTCAACCGTCAGGTCCTCGTAGTAGCGCAGGGCGAGCACGATGCGATGGTCGACGTCGAGCTCGCGTAACGCGGCCCGAAGGAGGTCCCGCTCGGGAAGACCGGCAGTCTGGTCCGGAGCGGACTGCTCGGGGAGCGCGGACATCGTGATCGGCGCGATCCGACGGCGCCGTGCCCGGTCGCGGCAGGTGTTCGTCACGATCCGTCCGAACCAGGCGCCGAAGCGCCGGTCATCACGGAGCGAACCAAGTCGCAGCCAAGCGGTTTCGAGCGCGTCGTGGACCGCATCTTCCGCGTCGTCCCGGTCGCCGAGGATCAGGCACGCGAGCGCATAGCTCCGATCAAGCTCGCGTTCCGCCAGCCGGGTGAAGCTCTCGGCGAGCGCACGCGGGGCAGGGTCCTCGCGTTCTTCGTGCCCCACCACCAGCATTCCCTCCGGCCTGATGCTCACGTCCCTTCCCTTCATCAACCACGACGAACGAGACGGACGGATCGTTCAAACTTCGCCGGCACAGGCCGCGGCGCCGATTCGAGGGTCGCCGATGCGTGGCCCGAGCCTGTTTGATGATGTGGAGGACGGTTCGCCCTCGTGTCGCGTGTCGGCATTCGCCGCTCGCCGCCACCCCCGGTGCTCACGACCGAGGCGTCGCGGTAACGGGAGAGGACGGGGCGGCGCACAGCCATGCACGTCGTGCGCCTCCTGCCCCCTGGACCCGCGCAGCCGCACTGGCCGCCTACGCGACCGGGATGACCGCGGTGGTCACCGCCCCAGTCGCGAGATCGAGGAACCTGGCGGTAACGAGCGGTTCGACTGGCACGCCGTCGCGGCTCGGGCCGATGAGCGCGGCCGCTTGATCGTTCGAGGCATCGATCCACAGCGAGGGTGCGCCTGGAGGATCCCAGCTGCCGAGCGTGCGCACCGAGCCGGTGACCGTATCGATCACCGCGAGCGTCGGTCGCGCTTCCTGCTCGGTCAGCGGAAGCCCGTGCAGGCTCGTCTCGGTCGGGTCAAAACCCTCCTGAACGACAAGTCGGTTGCCATCCTGCGTGACATAGCCCCGGACGACGAACGTCGTCGGCAGCGCCCAGAGCGTCTTCCCGGTCGACAGCTCGTAGGCGCTCAGGTGCACGCTGTCGCGAGTGAAGAGCGTTGAGTCGCTGACGGCGAAGGGGATCGAGTCGACCGGGAACAGGAACACGGATCGCGAGGCGACATCGACCATCCCGGCCAACCATTCGTCCTCGACGACGAGCAGCGCCAAGGTCCGGCACGAGCGGCTCATCACCAGTGCGCCGCGCCTCAATCCGTCGTTCTCGATCAGGGTCGTGACCGAGGAGTCGGCGAGCGAGAGCGCGTAGAGGCCGGCGGCCGGCGGCTCGGTGTACGCCAGGTAGAAGAGAGCGTCCTGGCCGAGCGCCACGTTGATGTCACATCCCTGCGGGCACTCGGTCCTGGCGACTTCTCGCCCGCTCGCGATGTCTCGAACGTGAAGGGTGGCTGCCAGCGGAGTCCCTGGTCCCTGGTCGACACCGAACGCGACCGACGCGACACGGCCGAACGCGGCCGCAATGGGTCGCTCCACGCCTGGCAGTGTCAGATGCGTGTTTCCAGTGCCAGCGCGGTTGGGATAGGCCCACCACGTCCCGGGTAGGCTCGGAACTGTTGAGATCATGGATCATCCTCCGGGTCAACTGCACGGTGTCGGAGTGGTGACGACGGCCTTGCCGAGCACGCAGTGGACGGAACTGTCGTTGGCGTAGCTGTAGGCAAACGTCTGCATCGCGGAAGCCGGCCACCACCGGGGCTGCGTGCAACCGTTGGCGTTGTCCGGGTCGTAGACCAGGTACCCCGAGGAGCTGCTGTAGTAGAGCACGAACACTGCGTGCGCGCCGGAGAACGTGTCGCACTTGTAGTAGTCCGCGCTGTACTGGCCCACGACGACGGCCGACCAATCGTAGGTGTTCGGCGTGAGACGCAGCTGGAGCGTGGCTATGCTGATCGCCCCCAGATCGCAACCGCCATCGTAGACATCGCGCAGCTCCGTGGCGTACTTGGGGCCGCCGTCGTAGGGGTGGATGAGCGCCTTGTAGAGGTTGCGGAGCTCGGTTCCGCCTGGGCAGAGCGTCTGGCCGCTGCAGCTCCCGGTTCGGCAGCCGCAGCTCATGGAGGCCGGGCCGCAGTCTGTTCCGTAGCGTTGGCGGTTGTACCAGATGCGCATTGAGGCCGACGAGGGCGCGTAGGCTCCGCAAGACTGCATCGCTCGGAGCATCGCCGCGGATGCCTCCGCACAGTTGGCGCAGCAGCAGTAGCTGCCGTCGAATTGGGACCGGTATGTGGGTGAACATTGGGTTGCCGTGACGTCGAAGACGCGATCGAGGCCGAGCACGTCTGCGAAGACGAGCGCTCCCGCAACCCCGGCGCTCCTGCGCAAGAGAGACCGACGGGAAATCGCCATGGTCAGAGGGGACCCCCTTCCATCTCAGTCGGCCAATCCCCGGAGAGGCCGACATGCGGAGCCGCAACTCTTGGGTTGACGCTCCTGTTCCTCTTCCCACGCTCGTACGACGTCAGGAGCTGGAGCACGAACATCGTCGCCAGAACTGTGGTCAGCTCCAGGGATGCGGTCATGGCCAGGGCTGCCGCCGGAGCGTCGAGAAGGCTGCTCACGCCGAGGCCCAGCGCAAGGGTCCCCCAGCCGAGACCGCGTAGCGCGGCCAGCCACGAGACTCGGCCTGACTTCGAGCAGCCGCAGCTTCCCTCGTAACCTCGGAGGCGAGCGAGCATCACGACGGTTCCGAACGCGAGGAATGTGATGCCCCCGGCAACCAGACCGGGCTGCCCGGCCGCCACAAGGACGATCGCGACGGCGGCTTCGCCGACGGGGATCACCGGTGCGACGCGATAGGCGATGCGGTTCGGGAGCAGTCCGTAGGTCGCGAGACGATTCGGCCATTCCGATCCGCGCTTGCTCCATGCCGACGCGAGCAGAACGCAGGCCAAGAACACTCGGATTCCAACGAGCCAGTAGTGCATCCTTCCTCCCGGCAGCGGTAGTCTCCCAGCCTCATCCCTAGGCCGAGACGCATCGCTCCCCTCTGAAGCGCACAGGCACTCGCGCAAACCCGCGGCCGTTATGCGAGTGCCCTCGATGCTACCTCGTGCGTCAACTATTAGTAAGTATCATGGTAACTTCCGATGACCGTCTCGAGGGACTCTGGGTCACCTGGGGAACGCCGCGGGCCGCCGCAAGGACCTCGTTAAGGATCGTCGGGCATCTCCCCGCGGCTGACCACGCGAGCGGAGGTCGCGCAGGGCTTCCCCTTTCGGAACACCCCTTGAGCGCTCTCCTACCGGACCCAGCTCGGCGGGACGTTGTAGGGCCAGCCGGGGAGCACCGGCGGTGGCTCCGGTGCCG
>JAYVMQ010000247.1:0-6769 GCA_043758855.1 Chloroflexota bacterium | reverse complement strand
CCTGGCGGCGAAGCTGGCTCGCCCGCCGCGTCGTTGCTTGATAGTCCTTTCGGGCGCCAGTGATACGGCGGTCGCCAGAGTATCCGAGCTCGTGCGCCGCACGGCCGAAGAGCACGGGATCCGGCTGCGTGCCATCGCCGACGACGAGCTCGGCGAGGCAGCGTCGCTGCTGGCGGGCAAGGGCTCCGAATACCGCGTCGGGCCGACGGTCGTCGAAGGCTCCGAGGCGCTAACGCTCGTGGCGCTTGGTCGGCGCTGGCCGGCTCACATCGAGCCCGGCTGGACTGCCCCGGTGCTTGCGCTGTCGGGTGTCGACGCCATCTCAATGCGAGTGCGACCTTTGTCCCGAGCCGAGGCCATGAGCTTCCTGACTGTACGGCTCCGCCAGGTTCGTGCCGCCGAGCGACTGGCATCCGAGCGCGGCGAGCTAAGCGATGTCCCGGGTCCAGCCCATGACCCGCGGCGCACTCCGGCCCGTTTGGGCGCTACGCTTGGAACGTGGCGACGACAATGACCGAATGGCGGGCAACTCTGTGTCTTCCCGGCGGGCCGGTCGAATGCACGATCCGGCGATCGACTCGGGCACGGCTGCTGCGATTGACGGTGGATCCGCGCCACGTGGCCGTCGTCACCGTGCCCGCCAGGGCGGCCCGGAACCACAGCGAGGCGGAGCGCCTGGCGGAGACGTTCGTGGCCGAGCGCGAAGCGTGGCTGCGCAAGCACCTCGACCGTCAGGCCCGCCAACGCGAGCAGCTCGCCGCGGTCGGTCCGCTCCGCGATGGCGGCAACTTTCGATACCGCGGCGAGCCCCACCGCGTGCGGCTCATGGCGGCTGCCGCGCGGCGCCGCACAACCGTGGCCCGGGAGGGCGGCGAAGACGGTGATGAGCTGATCGTTCGCCTGAGCGCACGGGAGCGTCGCAGCCTGAACGCGATTCTCGAGGCGTGGCTGCGAGAGAAGGCCCGCGCCGCGGTCCAGCGCGAGATCGAGCGCCACGCGACTGCCATGGCGGTAGAGCCGGCCGCCGTCACGATCCGCGATGCCAGGACACGCTGGGGCAGCTGTTCGCGGGCGCGGCGACTCTCGTTCTCGTGGCGTCTGGTCCTTGCCCCGCCCGAGGCCCTCGAGACGGTGGTCATCCACGAACTGGCGCATCTCCGCGTCTTCGGCCACGGCCCCGCATTCTGGGAGACCGTGGCCACTCGCAGGCCGGACCATCGCCTCTGGCGGCGCTGGTTGCGTGACCACTCCCTGGAATTGCACGGTGCCCTGGCAACGGACGAGTAGGCCGGGCGAGTGGAGGCCGAACCAGGCGGCCGGCGGCTGCGACCCGGGGATCGGACCCGAAAACCGGGCGCCTCGGCCCTTGGCTGCACCGAGCTTGCGGCATAGAGTAAGCGAGTGTCCAATGGGCCCGGCCAGACGGTCGCCCGGCCACGCGACGCGAGCGGACGAAGGAGCCCGAGATGCCCATCGTCACCATCTCCCGCCAGTACGGCGCAGGCGGCTCAAGCGTGGCGGCACTAGTCGCCGCTGACCTTGGCGCCGAGGTCGTCGACAAGAAGCTCATCGACGACGTGGCCAACCGGCTTTCCATCCGACCGAGTGACGTCGAGGCTGAAACGGAGCGCCCCAGAACCCTCTTGGAGCGCCTGACAAGGTCATTCTCGACCCTGGAGCCGAGCTTGGGGATCGGTTGGACGCCACCGTACGCGGATCCGCTTTTCGATCCCCGCAAAGAGATCATCAACCTGACCGAACAGATCATTCGTGAGGTTTCGGAGAGCGGCAACGTAGTGATCGTCGGGCGTGGGGCGGGCTTCGTTCTGAGCAATCATCCGGGCGTGTTTCGGGCATTCCTGCGAGCGCCCGAGGATATCCGCACTCCCAGGCTGATGGAGCGGCTGGGCCTGGCCGAGCCCGAGACACGGCGCAAGCTGCACGAGACCGACTCGAACCGGGCGGCCTACATCAGACAGCTGTATGGCCGTGATTGGTGCGATCCGGACGAATACGACATCGTGATCAACACCGGCCGCATCAGCTACGCGACGGCGGCCGAGATGATCCTGCGAGGAGTACACGAACCTGCCGCGACGCCTGTCAGTTCGTGGTGAGGTCCGTGTAGTTCCAGACTGGGCCGCTGTGCGGACCTGTGGACCAATCTGCCTGGGTTGGGGTTCTGGCTATCGACACCACGGACCATCCGAGGGCAAGCGCCAGAAACCAGACGACCACCGCTACATCTAAATGGCGGCCGATCGATTCTCGCATCAAGGTTTCCAGTGGGACGCCTGCGTCGGCCGACCTTATCAGCCTGAAGACAAGCTTCCGCCTGAGTGAGTCGTGCCGGACAGTGCTGCCAGGTCCACGATCCGCAGGCCTCATGCATCTGAGTTAGGCGCTCATCGTTGCCCGGTTTCCTAAACGTTTAGCAACCCAGATGGCAAAGAAAGAGCGGCCGCCCCGGAGGGAAGCCGCTCCTTCTATTGCGTTTTGGCTCGCCGTCAGCCGACCGCGGCGGCCTCTGGGACGTCGAACAAGCCGGGCACCGAGAGGTACCGCTCGCCGGAGTCATAGGTGAAGGCCAGGATGCGGGCGCCGTCCGCGATTTCAGGCAGCTTGTTGGCGACGGCCGCGAGGATCGCGCCCGACGAGACGCCGATCAGCAGCCCTTCCTCGCGGGCGGCACGCTGGGCGTACTTGAATGCATCAGGGGCCGACACCTGAACGACGCCGTCGACCGCGTCGGGGTGGTAGTTGCCGGGGATGAAACCGGCGCCGATGCCCTGGATCGGGTGCGGGCCGGGGGCGCCGCCGCTCAGCACGGGCGAGAGCTCGGGCTCAACGGCCAGGACCTTGAGCTTGGGCCAGCGCGGCCGCAAGACCTCGCCGACTGCCGTGGCGTGGCCGCCGGTGCCGACGCCCGCAAAGATGTAATCGAGGCCATCGGGGAAGTCGCGGGCGATCTCTTCGGCCGTGGTCTTCTTGTGGATCTCGACGTTGGCGGGGTTGTCGAACTGGTAGGGCAGCCAGGCACCGGGCGTCTCAGCCACAATTTCGCGGGCCTTGGCGATGGCGCCCTTCATGCCGAGTTCGCGCGCGGTCAGCTCGAACGTGGCGCCATAGGCGGCCATCAACTTGCGTCGCTCGACCGAGAACGACTCGGGCATCACCAGGATCAGCTTGTAGCCCTTGACCGCAGCCACGAGCGCCAGGCCGACGCCGGTGTTGCCGGAGGTCGGCTCGACGATGATGCTGCCGGGCTTCAGGAGGCCGCGCTTCTCGGCGTCTTCGATCATGGCAAGTGCGATGCGGTCCTTGATCGAGCCACCCGGATTCTGCCGCTCCAGCTTGACCCAGACCTCGACGCGCGGGTCGAAGAGCTTGTTGATGCGCAAGCTTGGGGTGTTGCCGATGGTCTCGAGAATGTTGTTTGCCTTTGCCACGGGTATCTCCTCAGATGGTTGGGACGCTGGTCAGATGACGAAATCGGGTGCCTCGAAGTCTGCCCGGCCCTGCCGGACATGGACCTCGCTGCGCTGATAGACGATGGAATCGGGCGGGATGCTGGCCGTGATCCAGACGTTGCCGCCGACCACGCTGCCGGCCCCGATGACGGTCTCGCCGCCCAGGATCGTGGCGTTGGCGTAGATGACCACGTCGTTTTCGATCGTCGGATGGCGCTTGGTTGAGGCCAGCGACTTGGTCACGGATAGCGCGCCCAGGGTCACGCCCTGGTAGAGCTTGACGTTGTTGCCGATGACGGCGGTTTCGCCGACGACGATGCCCGTGCCGTGGTCGATGATGACGGGGTGTCCCAGGGTCGCGCCCGGGTGGATGTCGATGCCCGTCCGCTCGTGAGCCCATTCGGTCAGGACCCGCGGTAGGAGAGGAACTCCTAGCTCGCAGAAGCGATGGGCGATTCGATGGACTGCAATCGCCAGGAACCCTGGGTAGGCGAGGATGACCTCGTCCACGCTTTCGGCGGCGGGGTCGCCGCGCTCGATAGCGATGGCATCGATCATCAGCTGGCGGTGGATCTCCGGCAGTGACTGGAAGAAATGCGCGGCGATCTCGGCCGGATCGTCGATCTCGCCCTCGAGCGGACGAAGCAGCGCCCGTAGTTCGGCCGCCGACGCGTCCAACGCGTCTCGCACCTCGCCGGTGGTGGCGTAGGACTGCTCCGCGGTCTGCGGGAAGAGGATGTCGAGCAGGACCCGCAGCCAGACGGCGACTCTCGCTTTAGCCAGGTGTGCGCCACGCTCGTTGGCCAGGACGCCATGAAGACGCGATGCCAACCCGTCGAGCGGGTCGCTCGGTGGCTTCGTGGATTTGGCGGTCTTGATGGATCTGAGAGGGAGAACCATGGGTGCCTCGGGTCTGGTGGACGGCTGGCGGTGGGCCGGCCGGGACGGCAGGGTTGGCGGTCGGGCGGCGGGCGAGGCGTACATAGACGCGTGCTCCGTAGCAATTGGGCGGCGCTTCCGGCGGGAGGAAACAAAAAGACCGCGGTCCTGGCTAGGAACGCGGCCCCTGAAGCGACTCGGCGGGTCCCCTGTTGGGAACTCGAAGCAGCCGGCTACCTCCTGCGGCGGGGCCGCCGGGTACAGAAGCAGGCGAAACGATGCGAGTTCATACATAAATCATGCCTGTCGCCGCGGGCGGCCGTCAAGGGCGGCCTGCCCGACCGCGCCATTTGGGCCGCGCCGCGCGACACATGAGCCGGGCGGCGGACCGCCAATTTTCCCTGCCCGTATGGGCAGGCGAGAGTGCCGCGTGGTAACTTGGTCGCACGGCCGGCGTTCCCTGGGATCGGTGCGCATCGCACCGAATCCGCCACCGCTGCCGGTCTGGTGGGAGGCTCCAGTTGTTCCAGTCCCTTCGGAGGCAGAGTCGCGCTCTGCTAGTGCTATTGGCGGTCATGGCGATGGCCTTGTCCGCTTGCGGGAGTAGCGCCGGCACCACCGCGCCAGGCGGCGGCAACAACCCGGCTGTCAGCAACGCCCCAGGCGGCGGCAACAACCCGGTGGTCCCCGTCGCCCCCGGCGGCGGCGGAGACGCCCTCACCGGCGCCAAGGCAGCTTTCGCGAGCATCAACAGCTACAAGTTCAGCATGACCATCGCGGGTGGCTCTTACGGCAGCATGTTTTCGATGCTGGGTGGCGCGGCCGCAACCGGAAACGCTGCCTTCACGATCAATGGAACAGTTACGGTGAAGCCGGAGAAGGCCTCCGACGTCATGATCCTCACCATGCACACGATCTCCGTTGGTGGCTTCGACTACACGGATCTGGGCATGGGCGGCTTCATCAAGTCCCCGTCCTCGGGCACTAGCACGGCCGACTCCTTCTCGCCGTCGTCAATGTTCTCCACCTTTGGGTCCATGTCCGCCTACAGTAAGGTTGGGTCGGAGAAGAAGAATGGCGTGGACACCGACCACTACCAGGCCAATCCTTCGGCCTTCACCGGCATGGGATCGTCGCTGGGCGTCGCCGCGAACGCGACCTGGACCGGCGACATCTGGATCGCCACGGGCGGCGGCTACCCGGTCGGCTCGGCCATCTTCGCCAAGACGAGCGATGGCACCGTCGCCTTCGAGATGACATTCGATATCAGCAACATCAACGACCCCTCCCTCAAGGTGACTGCCCCAACCAACATCATGCCCAGCTAGCATTCTTGCCTCGATCTGGGTTTTGGTTGGGGTCTCGGCCGCCGGTCGGGGCCCCAACATCGTTAAGCCCTGATGTCGGCCTCGACGGGGCCGCGGCACGGCGTCGTGATACCTTGAACGTGATGCTCGCGTTGGTTTGAGCCTGGGGCGGTGGGATCACCAAACCGTCTATAGAGCCGGTTCCGATGGAACCAGTGGAGGTCGCATGTTCGGGGTTGCACAGCGGCATGGCCGTGGCCTCTTGATTCTTACGGCCGTGGTGGCCGTGGTCGTGTCGGCCTGCGGCGGCGGCTCGCGGACGCCCGCTCCCTCTGCCACCGAGGCGCCCAGCCCCAGCGCGAGCCTACCGGCCGCGAAAAGCAGTCCAACCGGCAACGGCAGCCCTGTCCTCGCGGGTGCGGCCGACGCCCTGGCGAGTTTGACAAGCTACAAATTCCGCATGACTCAGGCCGGTACCGACAGCGTTAACACGCTTGCTGATCTCACCCGCAATGCGTCTTCTTCGAACGGCTCGGTGACCTTCAGCGGTACGGTCATCCTCAAGCCCGCCAAGGCGGCCGAAGTCACCACGACAGGGCTGCACGTTATCTTCGTTGACGGTTTCGACTACATGGACGTCGGCAACGTCGGCGCCTTCGCGAAGATTGCGGCCGACTCGCCTGGCGCCCCACCTTCCTCGGGCGCGTCAGCCTCGTCTGGAACCTCAGCCCCGCCCGCCAGCATCAGCGACCCGTTCACCCCGGCCCAGGTCTACGCCAAGCTCCGGGTGAGCGGCTACAGCAACGTCGGTTCCGAGACGAAGAACGGCGTCGCCTCCGACCACTACCAGGCCGGCGCGTCGGCCCTGGCCGAATTGGGCTCCGTCTCCGGGGTCAGGGGCGCCACCTGGAGCGCCGATCTTTGGATCGCCAAGGAAGGCGGGTATCCCGTCAGCATCGCCATCCTCGCCACGGCCAAGGACGGCACCATTCCCTACCAGACCACCTTTGACCTCTCGAACATCAACGAGGCGTCCAACAAGGTGACCGCGCCTCAGAACGTGATGGGCGCTTAGCGGGCCTCGTGATGGTCGATTGCAGGTCGTCGAGTCGC
>JAYVMQ010000246.1:0-5810 GCA_043758855.1 Chloroflexota bacterium | reverse complement strand
ATCGATATTGCAGCGCTAATGGCGAACGTTGCGGTGCTGATCGCGATCCACAATGCCAACTTCCGGATCTTCTACGCGATGGGCCGCGAGCGCGTGCTGCCTTCCTGGCTCGGAAAGACGCACCCGATCCACCTGACCCCGTACACCGCGATCATCGGGTTCAGCGCCTTCGCGGCCGTTCTGACCCTGGTCACCGGTTTCATGTGGGGTCCCCAGGCCGCCTTCGGTAACGACGGGTTCTTCTCGAGCATGGGCATCCTGCCGATCTTCGTCGTGACGAACGTGCTGCTGATCACGTTCATGTGGACGAAATACCGCGCCGAGTTCAGTTGGTGGCGCCACGGACTGCTCCCAGGCCTTGGGGCAATCACGTTCATCGCCGCGTTCTGGTTCAGTGTCGTGCCCTTGCCCGCCGCACCACTGAGCTACTTCCCAGCCATCGTTGCTGGCTGGGTCATCGTTGGGCTTGTCGTCATGCTCTATATCAAGGCGCGGGACCCTCGGCGGCTCGACGTGATCGGCGAGACCATCTTCGTCGACTCCCCGCCGGACGCCGTGCAGTAGTCGATTGCCCGTCTCGGCGTCGGTCACGTCCCTCCGCGACCGACGCCGAGCTTCCCGAGCCGCGATCGGGCACCAAGTTGGAGATATCAATGGATCGCATGCACGAGAAGGTCGTTCTGGTGACGGGGGCTGGCTCCGGGATTGGCCAGGCCTGTGCCGAGCTCTTCGCTGAAGAGGGGGCCAAGGTCATCGTCGAGGACATCATCGGGGATGCGGCCGAGCGCGTCGCACAGGGCATCCGCGCCTCCGGTCAAGCAGCCAAGGCGATCCAAGGCGACGTGTCAGTGGCCTCCGATGCGCAGCGGATGGTTGATGCGGCGGTCAGCGAGTGGGGCCGGATCGATGTTGTCATCTCGAACGCCGGGATCCAGCGCGTGGTCGAGTCGATCGAGCTGCTGTCCGAGGAGGACTGGGACAGGGTGATCGACATCAACCTCAAGGGTGGCTTCCTCGTGAGCAAGGCGGCGATCCCATACATGAAGGCCCAGGGCGGTGGGGTGATCCTCTTCACCGGCTCCGAAATGGGGTTCATCGCGGACCCTGCGATCCCGGTCTACAACGCCTCAAAGGGCGGACTGCACATGCTCATGAAGTCGATGGCCATCAGCCTCATCAAGCACAACATCCGGGTCAACGCGTTCTGTCCGGGTGAGACGAACACCCCTCTCCTCCAAAGTGAGATAGACAACTCGCCTGATCCAGAGAAGACCAAAGCCGCCTACGATGCCTGGGCGCCGATCGGCCGGATGGCGAGCCCGCGCGAGCAGGCGTTCGTGGCGCTCTTCCTTGCTTCCGACGAGTCTTCGTTCGTCGTCGGAGCGACCTACCTTGCGGACGGCGGCTTCACGGCGAGCATCTGACCGACGAAGGAGACGACATGGAGTACCGAAGCGTCGGGGCGAGCGGGCTGAAGGTATCCCCAATCTGCCTCGGGACGATGATGTTCGGTGCCCGGACCGACGAACCCGAGGCCGCGCGAATCGTCGGGCGGGCGCGGGATGCAGGCGTCAACTTCATCGACACTGCCGACTATTACGCCGAAGGCCGCGGAGAGGCGATGGTCGGCGACCTGATCGCCGCCGACCGTGACCAATGGGTCGTCGCGACGAAGGTCGGCTTTCGGACGGGACCCGGCCCAAACGAGGATGGGACGAACGGCCTCCATCTGCGGGCATCGGTCGAGCAGAGCCTGCGCAACCTGCACACAGATCGGATCGACCTCTATTACGTCCATCGGGACGATCCCACGACCCGGCTTGGCGAGACACTCCGCGTCGTCGGCGACCTGATCGCTGCCGGTAAGGTGATCTACTGGGGCTTGTCGAATTTCCGCGGCTGGCGCGTCGCGGAGGCGATCGGCGTCGCCCGGGAGCTCGGACTGCCGGCCCCGATCGTGGTCCAGCCGTACTACAACGCGATGAACCGCCAACCCGAAGTCGAACTCCTTCCGGCCTGCGCCCATTTCGGGCTCGGGGTGATCCCGTACAGCCCGCTTGCGCGCGGCGTCCTCACCGGCAAGTACCGCCCAGGCCAGGAGCCTCCGCCCGACTCGCGGGCCGGGCGCAAGGACGCTCGAATGCTCGAGACCGAGTGGCGCCCGGAGTCCCTGGAGCTGGTCGAGAAGATCCGCGAACGCGCCTCGGGGCGCGGCATGACCCCCGGCCAATTCGCCCTCGGCTGGCTGCTGAGCAACGCCCTGATCACGGCGGTACTCGCCGGACCCCGGACCGTCGAGCAGCTCGACGAGTACCTCGGCACGCTCGACCATGCCTTCGACGCCGATGATGCCGGCTTCCTCGACTCCCTCGTCCCGCCCGGTTATGCATCGACGTTTGGCTACAGCGACCCCCAGTACCCATTCACCGGCCGGGTCCAGCGCGACCTCGTGCCGGCCGGTGATGGCACCCCGCTTCCGAAGGCTTGAGGTACACCATGCAGGACCACCTTCTCCCTCGCTCGTTCGCCGAGCACTACCCCGTGATCACCAGGGCCGAAGGGATCCGGCTCTGGGATGTCGACGGCAAGGAGTACATCGATAGCACCTCTGGGGCGATCTCCGTCGCCAGTGTCGGTCACGGGCGTCGCGAGGTCGCCGACGCGATCCACGCGCAGGTCATGCGGATGGATTACGTCCACGACAACGAGTTCCACAACGAACCCTCGATCGAGTTGGCGGCCCGGGTTGTCGCGTTCGCGGGAGGCGACTTCTCGCACGCCGTGTTCTTCTCGAGTGGTTCCGAGGCGATCGAGAGCGCGATCAAGCTCGCCCACAATTACCACGTCCTAAAGGGGTCGCCCGGGCGCAATGTCGTGATCGGCCGCCGGCGGAGCTTCCACGGCGCAACCCTCTTCGCGATCGGGGCCGGGGACGTTGCCGCCCGCAGGACCACCTACCAGGCCTACATGCCTTCACAGGTCGCCAAGATCCCGGCGCCCTACTGCTATCGATGCCCGTTGGGCCTCACGTATCCGAGCTGCGCCGTTGCCTGCGCCCAGGAGCTCGAGCGAACCATCCTCGAGCTCGGCCCCGAGAACGTCTCCGCATTCATCGCCGAGCCGATCGTCGGCGCTGCAGCTCCTGCCATGACGCCGCCGGCCGGCTACTACGAGGCCATCCGCGAGATCTGCGATCGATTTGGGATCGTCTGGATCGCCGACGAAATCGTGACTGGCTTTGGACGGACGGGCCGCAACTTCGGCTACCAGAACTGGAACGCACAGCCGGACATCCTGGTCGTGGCGAAAGGCCTGTCGGGCGGCTACATCCCGCTGTCCGGCCTCATCGTTTCGGAGCGGATCGTCCGGCCGTTCGCCGAGCAGAAGGGTCGCTTCGTTCACGGCCTCACGTACCAGAACCATCCAGTTGCTGCGGCCGCTGGCCTCGCGGTCCTGGCGATTATCGAGCGGGAGAACCTCGTCGCGAACGCGGCGGAGCAGGGTGCCTATCTCGGGCAGCAGCTTCGAACCGTCGCGGATCGCCTTCCTTTCGTCGGAGATCTGCGGGGCAAGGGTCTGCTCTGGGGGATGGAGCTCGTCCGGGATCGGGCGACCAAGGAGCCATTCGAGAAGGAGCTTCGCCTCGGACGCCAGGTCTACGAACGCGGCCTCGAGAACGGTGTCGTCATCTACCAGGGTGGCGGCAGCGCCTACGCCAGCGACGAAGTCTTCATCAGCCCGCCACTCATCGTGACACGTGACGACATCGACGAGATCGTCACGCGAGTGACTCGAACGCTCGAGCAGGTGCAGGCCGATGTACTGCCAGGAACGGCCAGCCCGGACATGGTCCATGCCGGGATGGCCGGGTAGGGCAGCGAGAGGAGCCGAGCCATGGTCCGGAGCTACTTCCAACAACTCGTCGCGGAAACTCCGACGCGCGTCTGGGTGAACAACCCGACCCTCGAAGAAATCGATCTTGCCCTCGAAGCAGGTGCAGTCGGGTCGACAACGAACCCCGCCTTTGGCGGCGGGTTGGTCAAGCGCGCTCCCACCGAGATCCTGCCGATCATTTCCGAATGCGTCCGTCTTTCGTCGGACGATCTCGAGGTGGCCGAACTCGTGCAGCAACGCCTTGTGGCCCGGATCGCCGAGCGGTTTCGTCCGCTCTACGACTCCAGCGGCGGACGCGCTGGGTTCGTATCGATCCAGGGAGCGCCAGAGGCCGATACGGATAGTGGACGGATCGTGGCCGAAGGGCGCACAGCGCGCACCATCGCGCCCAACGCGACCCCAAAGCTCCCAGCCACCGCGCCTGGGCTGGCTGCGCTCGAGGTCCTGGTCGGTGAAGGGAGTCCGATCATCGTCACCGAGGTCTTCAGCCTCGCCCAGCTCGTGGAGACGTGTGAGCGCTACCTCGCGGTGACCACGCGTACCGGAATCCAACCGCCGTTCTTCATCAGCCCGATCACCGGCATCTTCGGCGATCATCTCAAGGCGATTGCGGTGCGCGACCACCTGGCGGCCACAAACGCCGACATGGAGCTCGCGGGCGTCGTCCTGTCCCGGGCGTGCTATCGACTCGTCGTGGAGCGCGGCTATCCCGTGACCCTTCTGCTCGGTGGGTCTCGCGTCCCGTTCGACCTCACGGGGCTCGTCGGTGCCGGCGTGCACGTCACGATCAACTGGAAGACATTCACTGAAGTCCTCGCGGATCCAGCTCCGTTCGCTCGCGGGATCGACGAATCGATCGATGAAGCCGCGGTTGAGCGCCTCGTCTCCACCTTCGACGACGTCAGACGAGCATTGGCGATCGATGGGTTGCGGGTCGATGAATTCGAGGCGTTCGGCCCCGTCCAGCATTTCCGCAACAACTTCATTGCCGGGTGGCACGAGGTCCTCGACGCGATCGGACGCGAACGCGAGGCTCTGGTCCGATCCTGATCGGAACGAACAGGCGATCTGTCACGCGGAGCGAGACTGAATCGCCGGCCACAGGCTCGAGGTGCCAGAATCCACGGTGATGGCCGCTCCGGATCGAGCGCGCAACCGGACGGGAGGTCGTCGGTGGACGAGACGATGCAAGTGGGCAGCGGCCTCACGCCGCCACTCACCCGGTCGTCCTTGCGGCTTCGCAACCTCTGGCGCGTCCTTCAGAACATCCGCGAGGCAGGGACCACGTCCCGGGTCCGTGTCGCGGACGAGACGGGCCTCACGGCGACGACCGTCCACCGGCTCACCGACGACCTCCGCCGTCATGGGCTGATTACGCGCGTCGCTGCCCCGGCCAGGAATGGCATCGGACGACCAGCAACGCTGTTTCGGTTCAATGGCCGCACCGGACACGTCGTCGGGATTGATATCGGCAACGAAACGACGCGGGCTGTCCTGGCGGACCTCGACGGGGTCGTCCTCGCGAGAGATGCGCGTCCAACAGCATCGATCGAAGGGAACCTTCCGCTCGCAATCAGCGAGATGGTGTCGGAGTTGCAGCGCGAGTCAGCGATGCAGCACAAGACCCTCGTCGCGATCGGTGTGGGAGTGGCGGCGGTGATCGCAGCTGAAGGCATGATCGTGCGCGCCTCGATGCATCACCTCTGGGAAGGTCTTCAGCTTGGTCTCCAGCTGCGCCGCACCTTCGATTCTGAGGTGGTCGTATCGCAGGACGACCACCTCTCCGCACTCGCGGAGCTCGAATTCGGCGGCTGCGTCGGGCTTCGTGACGCCTTGGTCGTCAACGTCGGGAAGGGCGTCGGGGCCGGCTTCATCATCGATGGCGCGATCTACCATGGTGCCTCTGGCGCCGCCGG
>JAYVMQ010000245.1:0-8658 GCA_043758855.1 Chloroflexota bacterium | reverse complement strand
CAGGACGCCCTGCTGGCGCTTTACCGAAAGTTGATCGAGACTATCAAGCGGCTCGAGGCGCCCGCGAAGTAGGATTTCCCGACCTCAGCATCGACACTCGCGGGATCGAGGCCCGCATAGCACCCCAGGCGAGGGTTCCGATGGACGACTCACAACCGAGTCGGCACAAAACTCGCAGCTACACGGTGGCCGCCCTCCTTGGCCTATTCGTCGGTGCGGCGCTCCTCGCGCTGGCCGGTCGCCTGCTGCCGCGTGGCTTGTCCCACCTCGCCAGGCGTCACCAGGACGGGCCTGACGATCGCTGATTCCGACTGACTCGGCGGGCCACGGCATCCGCCAGGCTTTGAGGGACGGGCGATGGTCGGGTAGAGGGCCGACCGCGTCGACTACAGCCGTCTTGTGGCTTTGTGCAGATCTCCGACGAGACGGGCCATGGCCGCCACATCCCTCCCGTCCGAGCCCAACGCATCCACCAGAGCCGAGGCCACGACGACGCCGTCGGCGCCGGCTTTGACCAGCATCTGAACGTGGGCGGCGGTGCTGACCCCAAAGCCGACGGCGACGGGAACCGGCGAAACCGTTTTGGCGGCGGCTACTAGACCCCGTACGGACGGAGGCAGCGAGGTGCGCGCGCCGGTGACGCCAACGAGTGACACGCAATAGAGGAACCCGCCAGAGCGCCGGGCCACCTCGACGCGCCGCGCCGGAGTGGTGGTTGGGGCTATGAGGTAGATCACGGCCAGGCCGACATCGCGGGCGATCACCTCGAAACGGGAGCCCTCGTCCGGGGTGAGATCCGCGACGATCACGCCGCTGGCGCCGGCCTCGGCTAGGCGCGCGGCCACTCCCCGGCCATCGCCACCGCCGATGATCTGGTTCGCGTAACACATCGGCACGAGCGGAACGGCGGGCCGGGCCGTGGAAATGGCCCGCAGCAGAGCCACGCACGAATCGAGCGTGGCGCCGGCCCGAAGCGCGGCCGTCGTGGCGCGCTGAAGAGTGGCTCCGTCGGCGAGTGGATCGGAATAGGGCAATCCCACTTCGAGCAAATCCGCACCCGCATCGGCGGCCGCCAGGGCGGCGACGAGCGACGTGGCGTGGTCCGGATAGCCGGCCACGACGTATGGGATGAGCGCGGCCCTAGCGTCGGCCGCGGCGCGCCCGAACGCGGCGGTGATGCGCCGGGCCCCGGCTGTGCCGTTGGTGCCGACGGCGGGAGTCGAACCAGCGTCCGCCGGCCTGCCGGCGCTCGAGGCCACGGTCGCGCTCATCGACCGACCCCCTTGAGTCCGAGGGCGGCTCGGCTTTGGGCATCGCCCAATGCCGCGAGGTCCTTGTCGCCGCGGCCTGACAGGCCCAGGACGATGAATGCCTCGCGCGGAAGCGAGCGGTTGTCCTGACCGGCAGCCAGCCTGGCCAGCACGTCCGGCAGGGCTGCGACGGCATGGCACGACTCCACGGCCGCGAGGATGCCCTCCGTTCGGGCGACCTGGCGCAAGGCCGCCACAGCCTCGATGTCCGTGGCTGACGAGACAATCAGTCGCCCAGCCTCCATCAGAGCCGAAAGCTGTGGCCCGATGCCCGGGTAGTCCAGGCCGGCCGAGATCGAGACCGCTTCGATGACCTGACCGTCCCCGTCCTGGAGCATGTACGAGCGCGAACCGTGCAGAATGCCTGGCGTGCCTCCCAGCAGGGCGGCCGCGTGGTGACCGGTGTCAAGCCCCTCCCCTGCCGCCTCCGCTACGGCGAGCCGAACATTCGGCTCGCCGATAAATCGCTGGAGCAGTCCGAGGGCGTTCGAGCCGCCTCCCACACAGGCAATTGCCAGATCCGGCAGTCGTCCTTCCGTCTCCATTAGCTGAGCCGCGGCTTCGTCGCCGATGACTCGCTGGAAGTCGCGCACGACCTGCGGATACGGGTGGGGACCCATCGTTGAACCCAGGCAGTAATGCGAGGTTTCGACGTTGGTCACCCAGTCGCGGAGAGCCTCGCTGACGGCATCCTTCAAAGTGCCGGAGCCTCCGTGGACGGGCCGGACTTCCGCGCCAAGGGCCTCCATCCGGAGAACGTTCGGGGCCTGGCGGCGGATGTCCTCGACGCCCATGTGGACGACGCACGGGATGTCCAGCAGCGCGCAGGCCGTCGCCGTAGCCACGCCGTGCATGCCGGCGCCCGTTTCGGCAATGACGCGACTCTTGCCGAGTCGCCGGCTCAGCAGCACCTGGCCGAGAGCGTTGTTGAGTTTGTGGGCACCGGTGTGATTGAGGTCTTCGCGCTTAAGATAGAGGTGGAATCGGTCTGGTAGGAGATCGCGGTGCTCGCCCGCCAACTCCCTCGCCGCCTCGAGCACTTCCGCCCCGAGCCGGTCGGCGCGGTAGATGGGCGTGGGCCGGCCGCCGTAGTGGAACTGCAGCTCGCGCAATTCGGCCCAGAAGCGCGGGTCGTGGCGGGTCTCGCTCCATGCAGCCTGGAGTTGATCCAGCGCGGCGATGAGCGTCTCCGGCACGTAGCGCCCGCCGAAGTCACGGTTCAGGCCCCATTTGCCGTGCTCGTCGGGTTCGAGAAGCGGCTCCGGAACGGGCGTCGGGCGAGGACGAATGTGGGGCCGATCGAAGCGCGCGGCCCGGGCTCGCTTCGCGAAGAGCGCGATGCGGAGCGGGTCTTTGCGCGGCCGTGAACCGACGGCAGCCCGGGCACCCGCAGTGGCACCCGCAGTGGCGGCTGCGGCGGCTGCCGATCCACTTGAGCCACGCGTCTCCACGCCGGAGGCCACGTCCACGCCGATTGCAGGCACTTCCAGCAGGGCCTCGGCGACGTTGCCAGGGTCGAGGCCGCCGGCCAAAATGACCGGGATCTCGCGGGCCACGGCAGCGGCAATCTGGCGGGCAACCCGCTTGCCGGTCCCTCCCGGGAACGGCCCTCCAGCGGTGTCGAGAATGAGACGTTCTGTGCCGGCAGCGAGGTACAACTTGCCTGCTTCGATCGCGCTTGCGGTCACCGAGCCGGAGGATAGGGGTTGCGATGCGACGCCCCTCGCCTCACCGGCGGCGGGCAGGTGCATGACCTTCCAGACCGGGCGACGGATGGTTGCGACCATAGACGCGGGCTCGTCGCCGGAGAGCTGCACTACGTCTGGGTCGAAGGCGGTGATGGCTGCCTCGATCTCGGGGGCGGAGGCGTCCGCGAAGACGGCCACGATCCGGGGCCGCGATCCGGCTAAACCGAATCTACCGGCAACGCCGCTCTGGCCCATGGCAGACGCATCGCGGGCAAGCGCGGCCAGCCGGGTGGCTTCGGCGATGGTCAGGGCCCGAGGCGTGCCGGGGACCAGATTCAAACCGATGGCGTCGACACCGGCCCGCAGTGCGGCCAGGATTCCCTCCTCATCTGTCACGCCGCAGATCTTGACGAGTGGCCCGCGGGCTTCCGCAGCCACGTCGTGTGGCACCGAACCCGCGTTAACGAACGCCCGGACCGCCGAGGCCGGATCGGCCGCGCGCACGAGCGCCTCACCGATGAGGGCAGCGTCCAACCCGACCGCCCGCCAGCCGACCAGCGTTCGGGGCTCCGAGACGCCCGACTCGCCTACCACCAGCCGGTCGTCCGGCACAAGAGTTCGCAGTCGCAGGCAGTTGTCGGGATCGACTTTCAGGGTCCGCAGGTTGCGGTTGTTGAGTCCGATAAGGCGCGCGCCACTGGCCAGGGCGGCCTCCAGCTCGCGCTCGTCGTGGGCCTCAACCAGCGGCTCAATGCCGATTTCGCGGGCGAGTTGGGCGAACCGAGCCAGCTTCTTGGGCGCTAGGACAGATGCAAGCAACAGGACCAGATCAGCTCCGGCGGAGCGCAGGACGGGCAGCTGACGCTCGTCAACGACGAACTCCTTAGCCAGGATCGGTATCCTGACTGCTGCCCGAACAGCACTCAGATCAGCCACCGAGCCACCGAACCAGTGCGGCTCGCACAGAACAGAGATGGCGCTGGCGCCGCCAGCCTCATAGGCGCGGGCGAGGGCCACGGCAAAGTCAACCGTGGCCCCGGCCGCGGTTGACTCGCTGCCGGCGGCGATTACACCGGCCGACGGCGAGCGGCGCTTGACCTCGGCGATCAGATGCAGGCCGGGGGCGGCGAGTCGCTCGGCGATGGGGCGCGGCGCGTTGCCTGGCTTGGCCGAGGAGTCCGACGCCGCCTCGGCCAGGTCTCGGTATGTGGCCCGGCCGAGTTCGCGGCTGACATCCGCCAGGCGCCGCTCGGCGATTTCGGCGACGACGCCGGCGCGGCCTGGCGCCGCGTTCCCGTTGTCGACGGCGCCGACGCTCGCGGCCCCGTTCTTGTCCATCCTGGTCGTCATGCGGGCGCAACCTCAAGTCTGGCCGCCTCGTGGGCCGTTTTCGCGGCCCGCAAGCGTGCCAACAGGTCGCGGGGCAAGCCCGAATCGATCGTCTCGGCGGCTACAGCCACGCCGTCGCGAAGAGCCGCCACTCGGCCCGCCGCAAGGAACGCCGCGGCCGCGTTAAGCAGGATGACATCCCGTCGCGGCCCCGCCTCACCCGCAAAGACGGCCTCGATGAGCGCGGCATTCTGGGCGGCCGTGCCTCCGGCCAAGGCTGAGACCGGGGCCGACGTCAACCCCAGGTCAGTTGCTATGACTAAGTGCCGAGCGACGCCGGCCGGAGTGACGTCGTACAGAACGCCCGTCCCGTCGAGCGGCAACTCGTCCAGGCCGACGCCGTGGACCACGATGGCGCGCTCCGCACCGAGGATGCGGAGGACTTCGGCGATCTTGGGAGCCGCGGCCGGATCACCGACGCCCACCACCTGGCGGGTGGCGCCGGCCGGGTTCGTGAGCGGCCCGAGGAAGTTGAACGCCGTGCGCACGCCGATCTCGCGTCGCGTAAGTCCGGCGTGCCTCATGGCCGGGTGGTAACCCGGGGCAAAGAGAAACGCGAAGCCGTACGTCCGAAGCGCCTCGGCGGCCTCGTCCGGCCCGAGATCCGTCCGGATGCCGAGCGCCTCGATGACATCCGCGGATCCGGCAGCGGAAGTGATGGCCCGGTTGCCGTGCTTTGCCACCGGCACGCCCGCGGCTGCCGCAACCAGAGCCGCCGCCGTGGAGATGTTGATCGTGCCGCTCTTATCGCCGCCGGTGCCGCAGGTATCGATCGCGCCCGGCGGTGCCTGGACGCGCAGAACTCGTTCGCGCATGGCAGCCGCAAAACCGGCCAGCTCCTCGACGGTCTCGCCGCGCATCCGCAGCGCCACGAGCAGCGCCGCCAGCTGCGCCGAGGTGGCCTCCCCGTCCATGACGGCGCCCATGGCCCCCCGGGCTTCGTCCATGCCGAGCCTCTTGCCCTCCACCACGGCCGACAGGGCCGCCCTGACCAGCTCGCTCATCGCCCTGCCTCCGCGCGGCCGACCGTCGCCGAGCCGGCCACTGGCGCGAGCCCCACGGCAGCCGCTCCCTGACCGAACCCGGCCAGGGCAAACGAGCCCGAAACCTGGTCTAGCAGGAGCCCGTTGCCCTCGCCGCACTGGCGCAGGAAGTTGGCCAGCAGGTGCGACCCCTCCGGCGTCAACACGGACTCGGGGTGAAACTGCACGCCCTCGACCGGGGCGTGGAGGTGCCGAATGCCCATGACCACGTAGTCCCCCTCGGTCCGGGACGTGACGACGAATTCGGGAGGCAAAGTTTCCGGGGCCACGCTCAACGAGTGATACCGGGCCGCGCAGAACGGCGACGGCATCCCGGCCAGAAGGCCCTTTTGATCGTGGCGAACGCTCGAGGCCTCGCCGTGGACCAAGGTGGGTGCCCGCCGGATCGTCGCCCCGAAGGCCTGGGCCATGGCCTGCATGCCGAGGCACACGCCGAGGAGCGGGATCTTGCGCTCGACGGCGACTCGGACCGCATCCATCGAGACACCGGCCGCGTCTGGGTTGCCGGGTCCCGGCGACACAACAATGCCTCGCAGCCGAGCCGCCGCGTCGTCTGCCAGAGATTCGATGCCGGCCCGATCGATGGCGTCGTTGCGCTCGACGCGGACCTCGGCCCCAGCTGCCTCGAGGGCCTGGACGAGGTTGAAGGTGAAGGAGTCGTAGTTGTCGATCATGAGGATCATCGCAAAGTCTCCAGAGGTGAAGCTGCGGCTTCAGCCGCCGGCGAGGCAGAACCAGCCGTGGCGTCGGCGGCGCCGACCGGCGAGGTCAAGAGGCTCCCCGCAGCTGCCGTGGACTGGTCGGTGGCTTCGGCGATGGCCAGCTCGATGGCCATCTTGACGGCCCCGGCCTTGTGCTCGGTCTCCTCGAACTCGCGCTCCGGCACCGAGCCGGCCACGATACCCGCCCCCACGGTCAGGTGGATCAGGTCATCCTTGAGGACAGCGGAGCGGATCGTGATCGCGGTATCGAGATTGCCGTCGTAGCCGAGATAGCCGACGGCGCCGCCGTACAGGCCGCGCCTCTCGCCTTCGGCCTCTGCGATCAGTTGCATCGCCCGAACCTTCGGCGCGCCCGAGAGCGTTCCGGCCGGGAAGATGCTACGCAGGGCGTCGAGGGAGTCGAGGCCGGGCTTCAGGCGCGCCTCCACATGGCTCACAAGATGGAGAACGTGGCTGTAGCGCTCGACCTCCATGTACTTGGTCACAGCCACCGTGCCGGCGCGCGCCACCCGGCCCAAGTCGTTGCGGCCCAGGTCCACGAGCATGACGTGCTCGGCTCGCTCCTTGGGATCGCGTTGCAAGGCGTCGGCCAGGGCATCGTCCTCGGCAGGGTTCGCTCCACGCGGACGAGTGCCCGCGATCGGGTGCGTAGTCATACGATCGCCCTCGACCCGTACGAGAAGCTCCGGGCTCGCCCCGACTACGGAGAACTCCGGCATCCGCACGAAGAAGAGATACGGGCTGGGGTTGACTCGTCGCAGGGCTCGATAGATTGAGACTTCATCGAGCTTCTGCCCAAGCCCGCCCTGTGGGCTCGCGACCACCGGGCGCTCGAACGTCTGGCGACGGGCGACCACGATCTGGATGGCCTCACCGGCGGCGATCGCCTCCTTGGCCTTTCGAACCTCGGATTCATATCCATCGCGGGTCATGCTGACTTCGATCGGGTCGAGGCCCACCGGGCGAGTGGTCTCTTCGGGACCCTCGCTTGACTCGGCCCGACTCCGGCGGGTCAGTGCGGCCAGCTCGGACTCAGTGGGCCGGCCGGTCCGCTCAAGAGCCTCGAAGACGGCCCGCTCGGCGATCGCGTATCGACCTTCAATGTCCGGGGTTTCCGTATGAAGGGCGGCCACTGCAGACAGGGTGTGGGTCAGGTGGTCGAAGACCAACACGAGGTCAGTCTCCTGGAATGCGGCCATCGGGACGCCGGTCGGATCGCGGGTCGGCAGCGGCACCGTCGCTTCGAAGGTCGAAGCGGCGTCGTAGGCGAGAGCGCCGACAGCACCGCCTGGGAAGCGCGGGATGTCGCCGGAGGGCAGGATGCGCCGCTTTGGCATGAAGTGGCGAAGAGCGGCAAGCGGGTCCGGAACGTCGAACGTCTCGGTCGGCAGGTCGGGGCAGAACTCCGTCACGCCCACCGGCCGCGATTGGATCGTGGCCTTGCCGTCGCGAACCGTCAGGAGGCGCCGTGGGCCCACACCCAGGAACGAGTAGCGGCCGAGCCGCTCGCCGCCCTCGACGGACTCGAGCAAAAAGGCCGGGCCACCGTCGTCGAAGCGCATGAAGGCGCCGATCGGTGTCTCGAGATCGGCGTTGCGAGTCGCGGTCAGCAGGATCGTGTCGGCCGCGCCGGATATCTGCCGTACCTCGCGAAGACTGAGCGGATCCCTGAGTGCCATCGGTAGTGCCTATCACCTTTCGGTTCGTGTTGCGCCGCGACTGCCAAGCCTACCCGCCAGGTCGGTCCCGGCCGCCAGGTCGGTCCCTGACCGCCAGCCGGAGGGAAACAAAAAACCTCTCGTCCACAGGGACGAAAGGTTTGTCCTTCCGCGGTGCCACCCACATTCGGCAATGCCGCACTTTGGCCGACGTGGGGTCAACGCTTGGCGTTGACTTTGGTCATCGCTTGGCGATGACGGAGGCCAAACGGCGACTCCTGAATCGGTGCTGCCCTTTATCGCTGGCGCTCTGCGCCGGAGCCTACTGGCGAGCCCTGGAAGCCCGCGGTTTGGTCCGGTGGCTCACGGGTCCATTCCCTCTCGTCGCCGCCCCAGCTTGCACCAACCGCTGGTTCTCTACGCCGGCGCCGGGAACTACTCGTCCCGATCACAGCCCATATTCGAATGTGGCGGGAGTCTACGGGCAGAGCCCGGTCCATGTCAACGACATGGACGTCGAGACTCGTCCACTGAAGTGGGCGAGAGCGGCCAGAAAGCCCGGGCGGCGCGGCCGAGTCCCCACAGCCACATTCCTGCCATCTGCTAACCCCCGTAGCACGCGTCCGAATCTCAGCACCCTGGATGCCTCGATTCGACGGCACTGAAACCCCTGAACTGGAGATCCACGCTCGCCCATGGACCTCGGGGCCGCCGGCGCCGGCCATCTGCCCGGCGTGTGGCCTAACTTGTTGGCCCCGTGCTACCCCCGTTTGAATCTGGCAGGTTCGCGCCGTGGCGGCGGTTGCCGTGCATCCTGGCCGCCACGCCGCCACGCCGCCACGCCGCCA
>JAYVMQ010000244.1:0-14631 GCA_043758855.1 Chloroflexota bacterium | reverse complement strand
TGGGTGATCGTCCTCTCAGACCACCTACCGATCGTCGCCTTGGTGAGCCGTTACCCCACCAACGAGCTAATCGGACGCAGGCCCCTCCCGAAGCGCCTTACGGCTTTGGAGCCACAAATGAATGTGGCACCACATGCGGTATTAGCCACCCTTTCGGGCAGTTATTCCCCACTTCGGGGCAGGTCACCTACGCGTTACTCAGCCGTCCGCCACTATCAATCGAGCAAGCCCGATTGACCGTTCGACTTGCATGTCTCATGCACGCCGCCAGCGTTTATCCTGAGCCAGGATCAAACTCTCCGACAAATAACCAACCTTGCAGCTGGCTGCAGCCTTGCGGCTGACTTTAGTCCGAGGGTTATTCCCGCTCGAATCCTTACCGGATTTCCTGCCACTCTTCAATTGTTAAGGTGCCCACGTTGACACGCAACCGCGCCAGGCGCAGAACCCCAATGGTGAGGGCGAACCTCATCACTGTCAAGCGCACGAACCTGGGAGGCCCGATCGCCGACGGTCCTTCAAACCGCCGGACCAGGGCAGGAGCGGAATGGTAGGGTGCTCGGAGCGGGGTGTCAAACCGACCCCTCAAGGGCCTCCGGCATTGCGTGCGGCTAGGCATTCGGCTGATGCGCCTGGGTATGGGACCGGCCAGAATCGAACCCGGAACTTCGGGCTGGGCTTCGGGGCCGGACGGGTGTGGAGTGCCGAGCAGCTGAGCCTTGGGCAGCTGGCGTCGTGGGCTCTGGACTACCGCCGGAGCGGCCTAGAGCGGGCCGGACTCAACGAGGAGCAACGCCACCGCGGCTGAGATCCAGCACAGCGCGACTAACTCGAAGGACGGCGCCACTCCGAACGGAATAACGGCCATCAGGAACAGAACTGCGCCGATTATTCCGGCTGCCACCAGCTTGGCAAGGCGAAGCAGGACCTCGTTGATGAGGAAGCTCACGCGGCACCTCCGGTCGGACGGGCGGATGCGGGGGCAACCGGAGCGGTGGCCGCCGTATGGTATCGATGGTCGAGCATCAGATGGCCCGCCGACCCTGCAGGGCTCGAATCAGCGTCACTTCGTCGGCGTATTCGAGATCGCCGCCCACGGGCAAGCCACGAGCAATGCGGGTGACGCTGCCGACGTGGGCTTCCAACCGTTCGGCGAGATACATGGCCGTGGCCTCGCCCTCAAGCGTTGGGTTCGTGGCGATCACGACTTCCTCGAAACGTTCGCCGGCCCGGCTTGCCTCTTCGGCTCGTTCGATGAGCGGACGAATCTTCAGGCGCTCCGGACCCACGCCGTCTATCGGCGAGATGGCGCCATGAAGAACGTGATAGAGCCCCTTGAACTCCCCGGTCCGCTCCAGGGCCAGGACGTCTAGTGGTTCCTCAACTACGCACAGGCGGGTCGTGTCCCGACCTGTATCGGAGCAGATCGAGCAGACCGGCCGGTCGCTGATGTTGAAGCAGCGCTCGCAGAAGACGACCTGCTCGCGTACGGCTATCAGTGCCGCGGCCAGGGCTCTGGCTTCCGTCTCGGGAGCACGCAGCAGGTGGAACGTTAACCGCGAGGCCGTCTTAGGGCCGATGCCAGGCAGCCGGGCGAAAGACTCAATGAGCCGGGCCACCGGCTCGATCAACAGCGCAGGCATGGCTGCGGCTACATGCCGGGCAGACGAAGCCCGCCGGTGGCCGCGCCCATCTTCGCCTCGCCCAGCTCGCGCGCCGCGCGAAGGGCGTCGTTGATGGCGGCGACGATGAGGTCCTGCAACATCTCGACGTCGGCAGGATCCACGGCCGAGGGATCTATGGTCACGCTGACCAGCTTTTGGTCGCCGGTAGCCACGGCCTTTACCACGCCACCCCCCGCGGATCCATTTACCGTGGCCTCGGCAAGTTCCTGTTTGACCCGCTCGATCGACTGCTGCATCTGCATCGCCATACGCTGCAGGTTGGCCATGCCCATGTCGTCTCCTCCTGAACCTCCGTCGTCCGGCTGCCTGGACCGGTCGCTCAAAGTCTGGCCGAAACCGCGTTCGGCTGCACGCCTGATTGATGGTCGCCCGAACCGAGACCTCTCGTGACGCGAGCCAGCTAGCCCACGTCTCCGATGTCAACGATGTCATCGCCGTAGATGCGGCGGAACTCGGACAGGAGCCGCGCGCCATCGGTGTCCTCCGGCAGAGCCGAGAACTCGACATTTGCGGCCACGCAGCGGACCGACACCGGCATACCCAAGACGCGGCTCACGCCGTCCTCGAGAATTGGCCGGCGTCGCTCGGCCACGTCCTTGAAGAAGCTCTGGGCCTCTGGAAAGCCGAGGGTGACGACGGCCCCGTCCACGCCAACGGGTCGGCAGGCCACGATCAGCGGCTTGGCGGAGGGACTCTTGCTGATGACCTCGACGATTTCGGCCCAGCGCTCTAGAAGAAGCTGGAGGGTCGGCCCGGCGCGAGCCTTCGATGCCGGCGAAGCTGGGGCGGACGGCGGGATCCGCGGGGCCTGCGTGGCCAGTGGCGGCGACGGAGCACGCGAGGCCGGCGGCCGAACCTGGGCCGCGACAGGCGCCGTGGGTTCGGGTGCCGGCTTGGGGGCTGTGACTGTCGGAACCGGCATCGGCGCCGCTGGCCGCTCCACGGGCTGGAATGGCGGCAAGGCGGACGCGCGGGCTTCGGCCGGGACGAACACCGCCAGCTCTAGTTGAAGTCGCATTCCACCGGGCCCGGGATGGATTGGATCGATCGAGGCGAGCCGCCGAGCGGCCGCGGCCAGGGCCGTGGGTCCGGCTGCGGCAAGTCCACCACCGCTCCCCCGCCCCAGCGATGCCACCAGGCTCACACGCAGCCGCTCTATGGCCTGCTCGGTGAAGGCGCGCAGATCGCGGCCGTGCTCCTCAAGACCGTCTAGAAGGTCGATCGCCACGATGGCCTCGCCTGAGAGGAGCGCGCCGAGAAAGGCTTCGAGCGTCTCCTCGTCGACCAGGCCGAGAACCTCCCGCACCCGGTCGGCCGTGAGGCTGGCCGAGTCGGTCGCCAGGAGCTGATCGAGCATAGATTCGGCGTCGCGCATGCCGCCGGCAGCTAGTCGGGCAATGAGATCGATCGCCTCCGTGTCGGCCGCGCGACCCTCCGCATCGAGGATCATTCGCATCTTTCCGGCGATCTCGGCCACGGTCAGGCGACGAAGATCAAACCGCTGAAGGCGCGACAGGATGGCCGCCGGGAATCCGGCTGGATCCGTTGAGGCAAACATGAAGTTGACGAATTCCGGGGGTTCCTCGAGCGTCTTGAGCAGTGCGCCCCAGGCATCCTTGGTGATCTGATGGGCCTCGTCGAGGATGAAGACCTTGTGGGCCAGTTCGCCGGGCGGATATTGGACAAGGTCACGGATTGCCCGGACGGCGTCAATTCCGCGATTCGAGGCGGCATCGATCTCGAACAGATCGAGGGTTCGTCCTTCGCGAATAGCCACGCAGGAAGGACAGGCATCGCACGGCTCGCCGTCCCGCAGATCGGTGCAGTTGATGGCCTTGGCCAGGATGCGGGCAAGGGAGGTCTTGCCGGTGCCACGAGGGCCGGCGAAGAGGACGCCGTGGGCCGTTCGGCCTGAACGCACGCCGTTCTGGAGTGTCTCAACAACGGCCTGCTGCCCGACGATCTGACCGAAAGTCTGGGCGCGCCAGCGTCGATAGAGGGCCTGATGAGGTGCGGTCGAACTCACGACGTTCCTGCCGGCATGGACGCGAAGACGATCCTGGCACCCGAGTACGTTGCTCGGATGCAGAATCTAACGCCGTGCACCCTCCATCGACCCGTCGCCCCCGCGCCCACCGCTAAAGGCAACTCAGACCAGGCCATTCCGCGGCACCCGACGATCATCGCTTAGTGCTGCTTCCTTCCGGATCTGACACGGTTCACGAGCCGCCGCTGCGCGGGACCCGGCCCTCAACGTCACCAGTAGTGGCGGCTTTCGAGAACGGGAACCTCGGGAGGGAATTCAGCCCTGCTGGAGCGGATTGCAGGTTACAGGGCACCGCTAGTTCCCCGCCTAGCACGGCTCCGGAATCATAGCAGCCCTGTCGGACCCGGCCTCAGGCTGCCGCGACATGGTCCGCTTGAGACTTGTGGCAGGAATCTGTGCGCCCGCGATTGGGCGCAACAAAGATGGCGGAGAGGGAGGGATTTGAACCCTCGATGACTTGCGCCATACCGCATTTCCAGTGCGGCGCCCTAGGCCACTAGGCGACCTCTCCGCGGCTATTCCCCCGCTCCGGCGGGACTTCAATGAGGAGTGGCGGAGAGGGTGGGATTCGAACCCACGGTGCTCTCGCACACCGCTTTTCGAGAGCGGCACCTTCAACCACTCGGACACCTCTCCGCGCGAGAGAATACCAGAGCCGCCGACCAGGAACGTTTAGGTCCGCGATCGGAAGGCCCTCGTTCGTCGGGGCCCGGCAAGGGCATGGTTCTGTAGGCCGCCGTGGCGGGCCGTCGACGGGCCGAAGGCGTCGAAATGGCCTTGGTGGCGAATCCGCTGGAGGCGCGGGCCGGCTGCTTAGTCGAGGGCCGGCGAGAGTCTATCGGCTGACCGGAGCATTTCTACCGGGCCCGCTTGAGTAAATAGCTCCTCGGCTTCCTCGCAGCGAATACCGCTGACAACCTTGATCTTGCGGGCGAGCCGGGGATTCTGGGCCAGCTGAATGACGCTGCCGGCGGCGCCGTCGACCGGGTTCGAGACAGCGTAGACCAGCGCCTCGACGTCGCTGGCCAGGAGCGCTCCGACGCACATAGGACAGGGTTCCCGCGTGGCGAAGATAGTGGCTTCGGCCAGCCGAGCCGCGCCAAGTTTGCGGCCGGCTTCGCGCAGGGCGACGACCACGGCGTGAGCAGTGGGGTCGTTGCTCTCCTGAACGCCGTCGTGGGCCCGAGCGACCATTGCGTCGCTGACCACGGCCACCGCAGCGATCGGGGCCTTGCCCTGATCCAGTGCGATCTGCGCCTCAGCTAGAGCCTCTCCCATGAATAGCTCGTAGTTCATGGCGGGATCATACAGGCCCGCAGGCACCAAAATGGTCCGCCTGCCCGACGGGCCGGATCAGCCAGCGACCGGTTGGGGCGGGTTAAGTCAATCCCGATAACTCGCGGACGACGCGGGCCACGACCGACAGGTCCTCGTCCCCATGGCCTTGGACGACGAGCCGATCCTCCATGGCGGCCGCAAGCATCGCCAACGGAAGCATCGTCCCGGTCTGTTCGGCCAACTCCAGGGCAATCCCCAGGTCCTTTCGATGCAGTGCCAGCCGGAATCCGAGCGGATATTCGTCGTCGATCATGCGGCCGCTTCGATTGGCGAGGACCCAGCTTTGGGCCGACCCGCCCAAAAGGGCCTCAACGAGACGATGAGGGTCCAGACCGGCCTTCAGGCCTAGAACGATCCCCTCGGCCACCCCCAGGTAGACGCCACTGATCACGACCTGGTTGACGGCCTTGGCTGCCTGGCCACTTCCGAGCGGGCCCATATGGGTGATCGTCTTGCCCACGGCCTCCAGAACCGGCCTGGCCCGGGCCACGTCCGGTTCCGCGCCGCCGACGAACATAGTCAGGGTGCCGAGACGAGCGCCCTCCGAACCGCCCGACACTGGGGCATCGACCAGGCCCACCCCATGCTCAGCCAGCCGCCGACCAAAGTCACGCGTCGCGTCCGGCGAGATGGTTGAGCAATCGATGACGAGACTGCCTTCACGAGCTCCGTCAGCGACGCCGCCCGGTCCGAAGAGAACGGCCTCCACGTCCGGCGTGTCCGAGACGCAGATGACGACCATGTCCGATGCTGCGGCTGCGCCGGACGGCGAATCCGCCTCTCGCGCACCCGCTTTCACCAGGGCCGCGGCCCGACCCGGTGTGCGATTCCATACGGTCAAGGGGGCACCAGCCTTGAGAAGGTTGGCCGCCATGGAAGCGCCCATCGTCCCAAGGCCGACAAACCCGATGTGCTGCATTCGGCTCCTTCTTTCTCAGGTATGTCCGGGCCAATTGGCGCCGGGTCGCGGTGAATGTCGGGCTGGCGCCGAAAGCGGCTCTAACTCGGCGCCGGCTGCACTCGATCGGCGCGGAGCGCTCACAATACAGACTGTGACGGAGATGCTCGCGGTCATCGTCGAGAGATTGAGCAGGTACGTGTCATGAGACTCCGCGGCCGCGGCCGAGATAGCGCTCCAACCAACGCGGCGTCCGGCCTGGCGACCAAGCCGTCTGGTGGCAGAGGAGGACCTGGCAAGCGCTCCCGCCTCCTCTCGGCCTTCGTCATCTTCGGTGCCCTGGCCGCCTTCACGCGGCCGGGCCGGTCCGCAAGCCGCGACCTGGCGCGCTGGCTGGACGCACGTGTCGAGGGTTTTGCCGAACCCGAATCGGCAGCCTATGCCCGCCTTTGCGCGCCGTTCTTGGGCCGCCTCTATCGCCGCGTGGCCGATGATGTGGCGGTCGAACTGACGTCGCGCGGCCACAACCGCAAAGCGACGATCGTGGATCTGGGCTGCGGCACGGGCGAACTGGCCGTGGCTATCTCCAGACGACTACCAGATGCCCGGATCGTGGGGCTGGACAACTCCCCGAGCATGCTTCTGTGGGCCAATCGCCACTCCACCACGGACGGGCGGCTACGCTTCATGACCGGCGACGCGGCGGTCATGCCGTTCGCGGATGAGACAGTGGACATGGTGGTCTCGACCCTGAGCCTTCACCACTGGGCTGAGCCGGCGAACGTCTTCGCCGAAATCGCGAGGGTTCTACAGCCCGGCGGGGTCGCCCTCATCTATGACCCCAAGCTGGTCACCTTTACCGACTCGGAGATGGCCGGGATTGCACTCGACGCCGGCCTGGAGCCGGCCGAGATAAGCCGCGAGGGCGTCCGGGGTGGCCTTCTGTCCAGGCTATTCGTTCGCTTCCGGATTGAGGGCTTGCCCGAGGAATCGGGCTAAACCACGGCTCAGCCCATCTCATCGGCATGATGGCCGTCGGGGACCCTTTTCCGCTGCGCCTGGGTTACCTCGCTCTCGTCGGCGGCGAGCTTTCTGTGAGGCCCGCCGGCCATGCTAGAATCTCGGCCGCTGAGGAGCCTGGAGAGGTCGCATAGTGGTCTAGTGCAGCGGTTTGCTAAACCGCCACGGTGTTACAGCCGTCGAGGGTTCAAATCCCTCCCTCTCCGCCAGTCTTCAGCGAATCTAGCGTGCGCCCGTAGCTCAGTGGATAGAGCGCCAGGTTGCGGACCTGGAGGTCGTGGGTTCGAGTCCCGTCGGGCGCACCAACATTTGAACGTGAAGCGGCCCCGAGAAATTTGACACCGGCCCCAGTGGCCGCTACTGTCGCGGGACAGCCATGGATCACAACTTCTTCTTTTACCGCAACCCGGCATGACCGTTCCCGGAGCCTAGGCCCGAGAGCGCGGGTCGTGCCGGGTGCAGCAGAGGCAATGCCTCTGCTTTTTTGTTGCCCGACCATGAGTCCATTCCGGGCTGCCGGAGCTGACTACGACTCTGCCAGAGTTGACTACCGCAGGCTCACACAGGAGGACGCCAGATGATCATCGTTATGTCGATGGGCGCCACGGAGCAGGATGCGAACAACGTCCGCGACCAGCTCCGCCAGTACGGGCTGACCCCTCATGATAATTACGGCACGCAGCGGGTCGTGATTGCCGTGCTGGGCGATATCGCGCCACTGAGGGAAGTTCTGATGAGCAAGCTGTCGGTCATGCCCGGTATCGAGTCGGTCACCTCGATCTCGAAGCCGTACAAGCTGGCATCGAGGGAGTCTCACCCGGAGGACACCGTCATCGAGGTCCTGGGAGCCAAGATAGGTGACGGCGGGCTGACGATCATGGCCGGCCCGTGCGCGATCGAGAACCGGGACATGATGATCGAGACCGCTCATGCGGTGGCCGAGGCCGGGGCGACCATCCTGCGCGGCGGTGCCTTCAAGCCCCGCACCAGCCCGTACAGCTTCCAAGGCCTCGGCCTCGAGGGCCTCGGTTACCTGGCCGAGGCGAGCAAGGAGACCGGCCTGCCGACCATCACCGAGGTGATGGAGCCGGGCCAGGTCGAGGTCGTCGCCAAGCATTCGGACATCCTTCAGGTCGGCACCCGCAACATGCAGAACTACTCGCTCCTGACCGCGGTCGGGAAGGCGGGGCGGCCGGTTATGCTCAAGCGCGGCTACGGCGACACCATAGAAGAGTGGCTGATGTCGGCCGAGTACATAATTTCGTCCGGAAACCCGCACGTCATCCTGTGCGAGCGGGGCATTCGCACCTTCGAGACCTACACGCGCAATACGCTCGACCTGACGGCCGTGCCGCTGCTGCACCACCTGACCCACCTGCCCGTCGTCGTGGACCCGTCCCATGCCACGGGCAAGCGCTGGCTCGTGAGGCCGATGGCCCTCGCGGCCGTCGCCGCCGGTGCCGACGGCATCATGGTCGAGGTCCATCCAAACCCGGATGAGGCGATGTCCGACGGCGAGCAGTCACTCACCTTCGAGCAGTTCGCGGACATGGCCAACGCCCTCAAACAGATCCACGACCAGGTCCGGACGCTCATCAAGGACCCGTTTGCCATGGCCGGCCCGCTCAAAGTCGGCGGGGCGAGCAAGCACTGAACAATGGCTACGTCGCCGCTCACCGGGGAGCCGTCCCGGTCCGTCTTGCCGGCTGCGCGTCTGCGCGGCGAACCGAGGCTGCCCGGCGACAAGTCCATTTCGCACCGGGCACTGCTTCTGGCCGCCCTGGCTGATGGCGAGAGCCTTATATGCGGCGCCGGTGCTGGCCGCGATGTCGCCGCGACTGCCTCGATAGTGGCCGCGCTCGGAGCGACTGTCGAGCTTGTCCGCCAGGACGATCTCAACGTCGATTACCGGGTGGCTTCGCCGGGCGCCGACGGCCTCCACGAGCCCGACGGCGTACTGGCCTGCCGCAACTCTGGAACGAGCCTCCGGCTCTGGTCCGGCGTGCTTGCGAGCCTGCCCTTCTTCTCCGTCCTGGACGGCGATGCTTCATTGCGGAGCCGTCCGGTGGCCCGTATCATCGAGCCTCTGCGCCTTATGGGCGCGGCACTGTACGCGCGTCGTTCGGATTCCTTTCCTCCGCTCGTCGTCATAGGTCGTCCTCGGCTACGAGCCGTCGACTTCCAGACCCTCGTACCGAGCGCCCAGGTCAAGTCGGCGATCCTGCTGGCAGGCTTGCGCGCGGAAGGGCAGACCACGGTGCGCGAGGCAGTTGCCACGCGAGACCATACCGAGCGGATGCTCAGGTCCCGCGGGATCGAGGTCCGGCGGGAGCCGGCGACGAGTTCGGGAGGCGGTCCTGTGGCCTGGACCCTTGAGGGTGGCGTGCGACTACGGCCGCTCGACGAGCGCGTGCCGGCGGATCTTTCTGCGGCCGCCTTCTGGCTGGTTGCGGGCGCTATTCATTCCGATGCCGAGTTGACCCTGCGTTCGGTCGGCGTGAATCCGACGCGCCGCGCGGCGATCGACATTCTCGTTCGAATGGGTGCGCGAATCGAGGAACGGGCAGTCGGGGCCGGAAGCGCGTCGGCTGGCGCCGAAGGCAACGAGACCGGCGAGCCCCTGGCGGACCTGACAGTTCGCTCGAGCGAGTTACGAGCGATCGACCTGGGCCCAGAGGACGTGGCGGCGGCAATCGATGAGATCCCGATCCTGTGCCTGGCCGCCACCCAGGCTAGAGGCAAGACAACCATTCGCGGCGCCGGCGAACTGCGCAACAAGGAATCCAATCGCATCGTCGGAATTGCCAGCGGGCTGGCTGCGCTTGGGGCGCGCATCATGGTCGATGGCGACACCATCACAATAGAAGGACCCTCACAGCTCGTCGGGTCTCCGACCCAGACTCTCGACGACCACCGACTGGCGATGACGTTTGCCGTCGCCGGCCTTATCGCGTCGGGCTCGACGACGATCGACCGTTCCGAAAGCGCGGCCGTCTCGTACCCGAGCTTCTTCACCGAAATGGAAAGGCTGCGAGCATGACCCAGCGTGTCGTCCTGATCGGCCACCCGGTCGCACATTCCTTCTCGGGCGCCATGCAGCAGGCTGCCTTCGACGCCCTCGGGATCGACGCCCGGTATGAGCTATGGGACCGCCGGCCGATCGATCTCGCGGACGCGATCGCGGAGTTGCGCGGCGACGACTTCCTCGGGGCCAACATCACGATCCCTCACAAGGAGCGTGTAGTCCTGCTTTTGGACCGTCTGACCGAGGATGCCCAAGCCACCGGCGCAGTCAACGTGATCTCACGCGAGGGCGCCCAACTCATAGGCCACAACACAGATGTGGATGGTTTCAAGTCGGCCCTCACAAAGCTAGTCGGCCGCCAGAAGATGCCCCGCCAGGCAGTCGTTCTCGGCGCCGGCGGAGCCGCTCGAGCGGTCGTCTACGGCCTCATCACGGACGGCTTCCAGCGGATTGTCGTGTTCAACCGCCACCTCCATCGAGGCGAGGGGCTCGTTCGCCATTTCGCGAAGAGCGCATCGCACATGGATCTGCGGGCAATGCCATGGCACGAGTCCGTCCTGGAGGCGGAGATCTCCAAGACCAAGGTTTTGATAAACGCAACGTCCATCGGCATGACGCCCGGCGAGACGCCGATCCCGGCCGAGCTGCTGCCGCCCGACCTGATGGTCCTGGACCTGATCTACAACCCGTCCCTTACCCAACTCCTGAAGGACGCCTCCGCCGCCCGCGATACCAATATCGGTGGCGAGTTGATGCTGCTCCAGCAAGGCGCCCGAGCCTTCGAGTTGTGGACGGGCAAGCCCGCCCCAATTGAGGCCATGCAGGCTGAACTCGATCGAGCCCGCGAGCAGGGACTGCGCCAGATGCCGATCGACATGGGGTCGGCGGGCACGCCGCCTGCTGACCTTAACGCCGGCTCGCCGGCGTCGGGGCCGCAAACCGGTTTGCCGGGCGCAGGCAAGCCCAATTCCGGCAAGCCCAATTCCGGCAGCCCCGCCGACACTCAGCCAGCGTAAGCTTCCAGCCATGGGACGCCTCCGCTTCCTGACCGCAGGAGAGTCGCACGGGCCTGCCCTCGCAGCCACGATCGAGGGCATCCCTGCTGGGCTGCCGATCACGGCCGACCAGATCGCCGTCGACCTGGCCCGACGCCAGCGCGGCTACGGGCGGGGAGCACGCAGCATCTCCATCGAGCAGGATCGGGCCGAAATCCTGTCCGGCGTTCGCCATGGCTTGACCCTTGGCTCGCCAATCCTGCTGCTGATCCGCAACCGCGACTGGGCGAACTGGACGCGGGTGATGCAGGTCGAGCCGCTCACCGACGAGCAGGCTTTGGAGTTGGCCGAGCTCGTCCGGGCCGGCGATAAAAAGGCCGCGCCGATCACCCACCTGCGGGCCGGGCACGCCGACCTTGCCGGGGCCGTCAAGTACGGCTTCAGCGACGCCCGCAACATTCTCGAACGAGCATCCGCCCGCGAGACCGCGGCCCGGGTCGCGGCCGGTGCCGTGGCTCGCGCACTGCTCGCCGGGTTCGGCATAGACGTGTGGTCGTTTACGGCCGAGGTGGGCGGCGTCGCCTACGATCCGGCCGCAGCGACGCGCACTCGTGAGGAAGCGGAGGCGAGCCCGCTGCGCTGCCCCGATCCCTCGGCCGAAGGGCGGATGGTCGCCCGAATCGACGAGGCTCGGAATGCCGGCGATACCGTGGGCGGTGTCTTCGAGGTGGTGGCCACTGGCGTGCCGATCGGCTTGGGCAGCCACGTCCACTGGGATCGCCGCCTGGATGGGGCTCTGGCCGGCGCGATTATGAGCATCCCGATCGTCAAGGGAGTGGAATTCGGCCTTGGTTTCGAGCAGACGCGTCGCTTCGGGTCGGCGGTCATGGACGTGATCGAGGGCCGCAACGAGGCCGGCGAATGGGGCCGCGGCACGAACAACGCCGGAGGTTTGGAGGGTGGCATCTCCAACGGGCAAGCGATCGTGATCCGGGGCGCGGTCAAGCCGATCTCGACGCTCCCCCGCCCTCTTCCATCAGCCGATCTGATCACGGGCCAGCCCATTGAGAAGGGCCACTACGAGCGCAGCGACATCAGCGTCGTGCCGGCGACTGGCGTGGTCGCCGAGGCGATGGTGTGCCTGACGCTGGCCGATTTCCTTCTAGAGAAGTTCGGTGGAGATTCGGTCGGCGAGACGGCTCAGAACCTGGCGCACTACGGTGCCCGGTGCGCGACGGGCCCGAAGCCCGGCGGCGCGGGCACGGCTCGCACCGGCGCAGCCGCGCCGTTCGAGAGCAAGTAGCGCGATGGACCTCGTCCTCGTGGGCCTACCGGGAAGTGGCAAGAGCGCGGTCGGGCGTCGCCTCGCCCAGCGGCATCACGCCACGTTCATAGACCTCGACGAACTGATCGAACGCCAGGTCGGCAAGCTCGTGCCCGCCATCTTCGCGGAGGAGGGAGAGGCCGGCTTCCGTCGCCACGAACACGACGCTGTCCTCTCGCTCGGACCCGCCGACGCCGACCCGGAGTTGCGGCGCGTTATTGCCACCGGTGGCGGCACTGTCATCGACCCCCGCAACCGCTGGCTGCTATACCGCGGCCGCTTCGCTGTCTGGCTGGACGGCTCGCCCGAAATCCTGGCCAGTCGCCTGGCCCGAAGCGTCCATGTCCGGCCGCTCGTAGCCGGCGAGGACTCAGTGGCGACGCTGCGCCAGCTGGCCGTAGATCGGCATCGTTTCTACGCCCCGGCCCTCCAGATCAGTGGCACGGCCAACGTCGAGGCCATCATGCGCACACTCGAGGCACGCCTCGGTGATGGTCCGCCTCAGTCCGTGACGCTGTTGCGCGCCGATACGACGATCGGACGTGTGGAGATAGGCCACGGCATTGCGGCCGCGGCTGTGGACTCCGCCCTGCGTCGGGGCGAGGCGCGACGGGCCATCCTGCTGGTTGAGCCCCGATCCTGGACGGTTACCGGGGCCGGAATCGCGGCGACTCTTGAAGCGTATGGCTGGGATGTGGAGCGGATCCTCCTGCCGCGCGGCGAGAACGCCAAGCGAATGCAGGTCGTCGAGGAGACGTGCCGCGCCCTGGCGCGCCTCAGGGTGGACCGCACGGAGACGCTCGTGGCCATCGGCGGCGGAGCCCTGACCGATGCCGCCGGCTTCGCCGCTGCCAGCTACCTGCGGGGCGTGCCGATCGTCCACGTGCCGACGACGCTCGTGGGCCAGATCGATGCGGCGTTGGGCGGCAAGACGGCCGTGGATATTCCGGAGGGCAAGAACCTCGTTGGAGCTTTCCACCAGCCGGTTGCCTTCATAGCGGACGTGGCTCTGCTGACCACTCTCCCCGCCCGCCAGCGCCGGGCCGCGCTGGGCGAAGTGGTCAAGATGGGCATCCTGGGCGACGAGCGTCTCCTGGAACTGGTCGAGGCGGAAGGTGACGCATTTGCCCGAGGTGACAACGGCCCGATCGAGTCTGGCGCCGTCGCGGAGATGGTCGAAAGGTGCGCCTGGGCCAAGGTCGAGGTCGTAGCCGCGGATGAACGCGAAGACGGCCTCCGGCGGACGCTAAACCTGGGCCACACAATCGGCCACGGTATCGAGGCCGCGGCCGGGTATGGCGCAATTCTCCACGGCGAGGCCGTCGCCTACGGCCTGCGTGGCGCCGTCGCCATCGCCCTGGCCATGGGCCTGACGACGCCTGAACGTGCGGAGCGCGTCAACGCGCTGCTCGATCGCCTTGGGCTGGCCGTCGAGTCGCCGGCGGTCACGCGCGATGCCGTCTGGGAGCACATCGCCACAGACAAGAAGCATGCCCACGGCCGTCTCAGCTGGATCCTGCCCACCGAGACGGGCGTCACCGTTCGCCCCGATGTGCCTGGCGAAGCCGTCGAGGCCGGTCTGGCAGCCGCCCTCCGTCTAAACCCGGCAGTGTCCGCCAAAGGTCGATCGTCAAACGAAGCCCAATCGGAGACCCCTGTTCGATGACTCGCGTCCTCGTCATCAACGGCCCCAACCTGAATCTGCTGGGTATGCGCGAACCGGAGATCTACGGCCACACTACCCTCGCCGAGATAGAGGAAGGACTCCGACGGCGGGGCGTGGAGCTTGGAGTCGAGGTGGACACCTTCCAGTCAAACCACGAGGGCGCCATCATCGACAGACTCCATCAGCGCGACTTTGACTGGTCGATCGTCAATGCCGGGGGGCTAACGCATACCAGTGTGGTGCTGCGCGACGCGCTCAAGGGCATAGGCCGGCCGTTCGTGGAGGTTCATTTGTCAGACCCGGCCCAGCGCGAACCCTTCCGCCACGTCAATCTGCTCCAAGAGATCGCGGAGGAGCGGATCGTGGGCAAGGGCGCGGCCGGGTACACCCTGGCCCTCGAATTCATCGCCCACCGGGCCGGCAGCGGCACGCCCAGATGACCGACGATCTCGAATCCCTACGCTCCGAGATCGACGATCTGGACCGCCAGATAGTCAAGCTCCTCAACGAACGTGCCCGGCTGGGCGTGGAAGCCGGCAGAGCCAAGGTCCGGAGCGGTCAACCGATAGCCGACGCCAAACGCGAGCGCGAAGTGCTCGTCCGCGTTGCTATAGCAAACGACGGGCCGCTGCC
>JAYVMQ010000243.1:0-7827 GCA_043758855.1 Chloroflexota bacterium | reverse complement strand
GGCTCGTCGCCGACGCTGGCACCGTCGTCGGCCGCGACCGGTGGCACGTCGCCGGCGGCAGGAGGCGCGTCGTCGGCGCCGGGTAGCTCGGCGGCCGCGGGGGCGGACCGAGGTCCGGGCCCTGAGTCAGGGACGGTCAATCTGACCCTGTCGAGCGGCTATTCCGAGATGGACCCGGTTTATAAGAAGGCTGCCGACGCCTACCACGCGCTGCATCCCAACGTCACGATCACGGTATCGAGCACCGACCTGCGGAGCTACGAGCAGAAGCTCACGATCGCCCTGCCGACCAAGACCTCGACCGACATCATCGAGCACAGCCTGGCGTTCCTGACCCCGTTCGTCGACCAGAACCTGCTGGCTCCCGTTCCGGCGTGGATGCAGTCGTTCGTCACGAGTGGCGTCTACGACAAGTTCGTCCAGTCCCACGTGACCTACAAGGGCCAGGTGTGGGGCGTCCCCGAATTCGTCAGCGCAGTCGCCCTCTACTACAACAAGGATTACCTGAGTGCGGCCGGCGTCCAGCCGCCGACCACGATGGACCAGATCATGGCCGCCGCGCCGCTGCTGACCAAGTACGACGCCAGTGGTGCGGTAAGCCGGTCGGGCCTGAGCCTGCGGCTCAGCGGCCAGGGCAGCGGCGTAGCCGAGAAGTTCTGGCTATGGCTGATGCAGTACGGTACGCCCCAGGCACCGCTTGGCCTGCTGGCCGAGAACAGCGCCGGCAAGTACAGCGCGAGCTACGCCAATGACAGCGGCGTCAAGGTTCTCGAGATGTACGTCAACGGGATCAACAAGCCGCCGCTCATCGACGACAGCAAGATCGCCTCGGATACGAAGGCGTTCGAGCAGGGACTGACCGCGATGTTCATGCGCGAGTCGAATGTCATCGGCGATATCGCCGCGAATGCCCCGACCCTGAACTACGGTGCGGTCAAGCTGCCCACCACGACGCTGCACAGCACCGAGTCCTTCGACGTCGCCGCTTCGTCTCCCCACCAGCAGACTGCCTGGGACTTCATCCGGTTCCTGATGGATCTCACCCAGCAGCAGTCGGTCGCAACGATCTCAGGTTGGGTTCCCGCCCGAATCGACCTCGACTATTCCGCCCTGCTCGCGCAGCAGCCCGCCTGGGTCGCAATGTTGGTCAAGGATCCCGACTACCAAGCCGGCTACCAGACCGACTACCTGCTGCCCGAATGGGACGAGATCGAGACGAAGCTGGCCACCCACCTCGTCGCGGCCTATACCGATAAGACCCTCGTCGATAATCCAACCGGCGCCCTGCAGCGCCTGCAGCAGTTCGCCGACGAGACGAACTCGATCCTGAAGGCCCACAACGACTTCGGACAGTGACCTAAGCCACCGGCGCTGAAGAGGGCCGCCCAACCGCGAGTTCCCCGGTCTCCACGAGGCGTTCCTCGCTCCGTGGAGGCCGGGTTCCGATCGCAGGGAGACCGATGACCGCACCGGGCACGATAGCGCGAGGCTTTGGCCGGATCCGCGCCGGCCTGCCATCCGTGCCACCGCGGCGTCGCCAGCTCTACCTCTTCGCCTACGGGTTCCTGGCCCCGATCGTCGCGCTCTTCGCGTTCCTCCGGATCATCCCGATCCTGTACACGGTCTTCCTGGGATTCTTCAACTGGTCCCTGGTCAATCCCGTCCACACCTTTGTGGGCCTGGATAACTTCGTCAACCTACTGAGCGACCCCAACTTCCAGACGGCGTTCCTGAACACGACGATCATCGCCCTCGGAACGACTGTCGTGTCGATTGTCCTGGCCTTCTTCGTGGCGGCCGTCGTGGCCTACGGCGGGGGCAAGATCGGCAGCCTGATCGAGATTCTGTTCTTCCTGCCGGTGGTCACGCCGCTCGTGCCTGCGACGCTCGGCTGGCGGTCCATCCTCGACTACCAGCACGGCCTGCTCAACGCCGTCTTCGGCATCTTTGGGATCCCGAACCAGGCCTGGACAACGGATCCTACGCTGGCCATCGTGTCGGTCATCCTGATCTCGGTGTGGGCCCAACTGGGTTACAACATGATCATCCTGCTGGTCGGCATGCGCTCGATTCCGCGTCTCTACTACGAGGCCGCCGCGGTCGATGGCGCGAGTACCTGGCGACAGTTCCGGCACATCACATTCCCGCTGATGGTCCCGATCCTGCTGTTCGTCACGGTCATCACGACGATCCAGGCCTACAACGTATTCACCCAGGTGTTCGTGCTGGCATCCGATGTCCAGGGGGCACCCGGCTACCTGGTCCCAGTGCTCGTCTACGACATCTTCCAGAACGGCTTCCGCTACTTCAACTTCGGCTATGCCGCGGCCGAGGCTGTGTACCTGTTCCTCGTCGTCATCGTCCTGATGCTCCTCCAATTCCGCCTGTTCAACCGGCCAACGGATTAGGGCGAGGATGAGATGAGCAGTCGAAGCCGCGGCCGGATCGTCAAACTCGCGATCCAGGTCGTCCTGCTGGCCGTGGGCCTGATCATGGTCTTCCCGCTGTTCTGGCTGGTCAGCACGTCGCTCCGACCGGCACCCGAGCTGCTCGAGATCGTGCCTTCGCTCCTGCCCCAGCACTGGACGCTCGACAACTACGCCAGCGCCTTCGCGGCGGCGCCGTTCGGAACCTGGCTGATCAACAGCATCGTGTTCGCCACGATCTCGACCGTGTTCATCCTGCTCACGTCGCTCGTCGCCGGCTACATCCTGGCCAAGTTCAAATTCCCGGGCAACAACTTCCTGTTCATCCTGATCCTGGCCACCGCGATCGTGCCGTTCGAGATCTACATGCTGCCGGTCTTCCTCGAGGTCCAGTCGCTGGGGCTGATCAACACGACGGCCGGTCTGATCCTGCCCTACGTCATTCTCAGCTACGGCATCTTCTTCATGCGCCAGAACGTGATTGCCAGCGTGCCTGAGGAGCTCCTCGACGCCGCCCGGATCGATGGCCTATCCGAGACCGGGATCATGATCCGGCTGGTTTCGCGGCTGCTCACTCCGGCGCTCAGTGCACTTGCGATCTTTGCCTATCTCCAATCGTGGACGGCATTCATCTGGCCGCTGCTGGTCCTGAATGACACGAACCTCTTCCCGGTCCAACTTGGCCTGGCCCAGTTCAACAGCAGCGTCTCGGTCAACTACGCGGTCCTCAGTGCGGGTGCGGTGGTGGCGATGGCGCCAACCGTGCTCGCCTTCCTCGTGCTGCGCCGCCGGATCATCGAGGGCGTGACCCTGACTGGATTCAAATAGCGAGCGACGTTCGCCGGCCGCTGGGTTTGGTCAGCCGTGACGCCGACGTGACCGGCGCTGTGTTGGCCCGCGGAGGCGGTCAACAGGAGAGGAGCTGATGGAACGAACGCTGAATGTCGATCGGTTACGGGTCCAAGCCTGTGCGACGAGCGCAGAGATGGCCGTGGCAGCTGCGCATGACGTCGGCCAACGGTTGCGGTTGCTCCTGGATCGTCAGGCTCGGGTACGAGCCGTCTTCGCCGCTGCGGCATCGCAGGAGTCGTTTCTGGATGCCCTGGCCACCGAGGCAGGGATCGAATGGAGCCGGGTGGAGGTCCTCCAACTGGACGAATATGTCGGTCTCGGGTTGGATGACCACCGATCCCTGAGCCGCTGGCTCGCACAACGGGTCGTTGATCGCTTCGGGATCGTGCAGGCGTGCTACATGCGCGGCGATGCTCCGAACGTCTCGGACGAATGCGATCGATTCACGGCGGAGGTCAATGCAAAACCGATCGACCTGGGCCTGATCGGGATCGGGCAGAACGGCCACCTCGCGTACAACGATCCGCACGTGGCGGACTTCGCCGATCCACGCTCGGTGAAGGTCGTCGAGATCGATCCGACGAGTCGGGCGCAGGCGGTTCGCGACCGCGCGTTTCCCAGCCTGGACAACGTGCCGCGCGAGGCCCTCACGCTGACGATGTCGGTCCTCCTGCGGATCCAGACGTTGTCGGTGGTGGTGCCGGGTGCGCACAAAGCTGCGGCGGTCGCAAACACCTTGCTTGGGCCGATCTCGCCTGCCTGCCCAGCCTCGGCGTTGCGACGGCATGGGGACGCCACGTTGTATCTCGACGCCGACGCCTTCAGGCAGGCCGAGGCGGGGACGACGGGCAGGCCCTGACCGGCCCTCAGGACCGCCTCGTCGGCGGGTCATTCGACCCCGGCGTCGATCCGTTCCGGGCCCGCTGGGCCATGCGATGACCGGCTGAGCACGACGCTGCCGACGACGATCGCGCCTCCGAGCAACTCCACGATGGTGACCTCTTCACGCAGCAGGAGCACCGCGAACAGGACCCCGAGGAATGCCTGCAGGTACTGGTATACGGCAGCTCGTGACGGACCGATCCGCCCGATGGCCGTGTAGTAGAGCAGGTTCGTGACCAGGCCCGTGAGCACGATCGTATACGCGATCGCGGCCCAGCCGCCGGGCGTCACCTGCCCGTAGTCCTGGCCGAGGATGGATGGCATGGCGAGTGGCAGCAGGATCAGCGTGCCGATCAGCATCTCGTAGGTGAGGATCCGGTAGACGCTGTAGCGGGGTAGCAGAGGCACGATCAAGATCGCTGCGGTCGACGACACCAGCACGTTGCCGAAGGCCAGGGCGTCGCCTAACAAGCCCGATCGGAACAGGGCGGCCGTCGGTCCACCGGCGACGATCAAGGCGACGCCGAAGAGTCCGATCAGCACGGCCAGCCAGTGCTGTCGGCTGGAGCGCTCGAGGCCCACGAGGGTCGCGATGACCACGGTCACGATCGGAGCGGTCGCCCCGAGCAGCGCGTTGTCGGAGGCTGTCGTGTACGTCAGCGCATACACGAACGAAAGCTGGCTGAGCGTGATTCCGAAGAACCCCGCCACGATCAGGCGGGGAAGGTCCTGGCGGTGGACGCCGACGGAGCCCTCGTGGAGGTGGAGGATCACCAACAGAATCAGCCCGGCCGTCCCAAAACGAATCACCGGCAGCGCCAGTGGCGCGATCTGGCTGATGCCGTACTTCATCACCGAGTAGTTGAGGGCCCACAGGGCGACCGCGGCGGCGAGGATGGTGTCCGACGATGCGGAGCTCGCGCGGCCGGCGAGCCGGCGGCCACGCGATGGGCCGGCGCTGGAGTCGTTCTGGCCGGGAACCGATGGTGAAACGGGGTCCAGCCCGTTTGCGCTCACTCGCGCGGTTCAGTCGGCGGTACGAACCCTGCGCTGTCCGAGCATATTCGGCGGTGACGGCGACCGGCTCCGGCCGACCAGGCGACGCTCACCCGGCAACGCCCGAGACGAGTTGCCCGGCGACGATCGTCCCAACCACCTCCGGGTCACCCGAACCGGCGGCTTGGCGAAACAGGGTCAGGTTGGCCTCGACACCCGTACGCGTGGTCTCGTGACCACGGGCCACGCCGAGCCCGAGGAGTCGTGACGGGTTGGCCGTGACCATCCGAACGGCCTCGCGGACGGTGATGCCCGCGTGGCGAACGGCGTTGCCCAGGCAAATCGGAAGCGTCGCGGCCGAGCCTGCCAGGTACGGGGTCCCCGAGAGGATCAGTCGACCGGATGGCAGGAGCTCGACCGTCCCGCCGACGGCCGACGGGTAGACGCCGGGCGGCAGGCCGGCGATCGCGATGGCATCGGTCACGAGCACGGATCGCTCGAGGCCCTTGGCCCGGATCACGCTTCGCATCACGGCCGGCGGCAGGTGGTGCCCATCGAAGATGAAGCCCGCTGAGAGCCGGTCCTCGGCGAGCTGGTCCCAGATGTAGTTCGGGTGTCTGGGCAGCGTTGCGTGGGCGCCGTTGCCGAGATGCGTCGACCATCGGGCACCCGCATCGACGGCCGCCTGGATCTGGTCCGAGCTCGCGCCGGTGTGCCCCACCGAGGCGATCACCCCGTCGCTGACGATGGCCCGAACGTAGTCCGCCGCCCCCGGATATTCGGGCGACAGGGTGATGATCCGAACCAGGCCCTCGGCAGCTTCCTGCCAGCGCTGGTACTCGGCGAGGTCTGGTGGACGGACGTGCTCGAGCGGATGTGCACCACGGGGTCCGTCCTCGAGGGAGATATGGGGACCCTCGATGTGGATCCCCACGATTGAGCCGGCCACCAGCGGGTCGCTACGACGAGCCTCGACGACTGCCCGGATGGAGCGAAGGATGTGTTGCTCCGATTGGGTGCAGATCGTCGGGCAGACAGCGGTCGTGCCCTGTTCCCAGAGTGCCCTGACCATCTCGATCACGTTGGATGCCGTGGCATCCACGGCGTTGGGGTCGTGGCCTCCGAAGCCGTTGACCTGGACGTCGATCCAGCCGGGCGAGATCCAGGTGTCGGTCGTGGGATCGCGATCGAGCCTGTCGAGCTCGGCGACCCGGCCGTCGCGGATGACGAGGCGCACAGCGCCGCCGTCTTCGACGAGTCGAGCTTCGAAGGCGAACTCGCCATGGTCGCCAGGGACCAGGTTGGCGTCAGTCGTCGCCACGATAGCCGGCCTCCTCACGCTCAGCGCTGGATCCGCGCCGACCCGCCGGCCGAGAATGCCCGGACCTGCTCGAGGGTCGCCATCGTCGTGTCGCCCGGGAAGGTCGTCAGCAACGCGCCGTGTGCCCAGCCGAGCTTGAGTGCGTCCTCGGGAGTCTCCCCGCCAAGCAGTCCGTAGAAAAAGCCGGACGCGAATCCGTCTCCGCCCCCGACCCGGTCGTAGACGTCGAGCTCGCACACGGGAGCAACAACCGTTTGGCCATCGACCCATGCGACCGCGCTCCAGCGGTGGCGAGACGCTGACTGCACCTCTCGGAGGGTGGTGGCGACCACGTGGATCGCGGGGAATGCCTCGCGCACGTGACTGATCATCTCGACGAACGATGCCGGATCGAGCCCGGTCCCGCGGACCTCGGGCCCCGGGATCTGCAGGCCCGCCTGGAGATCCTCCTCATTGCCCACGAGGACGTCGACATTCGCGACGATCCGGCGCAGGACATCGTGGACGCGAGCCTGGCCCCCGAAGGCCCGCCACAACTTCGCCCGGTAGTTCAGGTCAAAGGACACGACGGCACCCGCGGCATGGGCCGCCTGGATCGCCTCGATAATCAGCTCTGAGGTCGTGGGTGACAGGGCTGCGAAGATCCCGCCGCTGTGGAACCAGCGCACACCGGCGCCGAAGATCGTGGGCCAGTCGAAGTCGCCCGGGCCGAGCCGGGCCGATGCCTCGTCGGCCCGGTTGTAGAACACGACCGGTGCCCGCACCCCGAACCCCCGGTCGCTGTAGACCGTGGCGATGTTCGGGCCGGTGACGCCGTCGTGGGCAAAGCGCCGGTAGAACGGGACGACGCCCATTGCGCGCACGCGTTCCGCGACGAAGTCGCCGATCGGGTAGTCGACCATCGCCGTGGCGATCCCGGTCCGCAGGCCGAACGCGTCGGCCAGGTTGGCGGCGACGTTGAACTCCCCGCCGGACACGTGGACGCGATAGGACGACGCCTTGCGAAACGGCACGATGCCCGGATCCAGTCGGGTGACCACGGAGCCGAGCGCCAGGAGATCGAGTGCCCCATCGGCGCGGATCGCCAGTGGACTCGTCATCGCCCATCTCCTTGCGCCAACGCGTAGCCGTAACCCCGCTCCCATGATCGCAGATCGGCGTTACCATCGGCGTACGGGACTCGATCTCGAGCACGCCAAGCCGAGCTTTAGATACGTCCGTATATAGTTGGGAGAGTGCTCGCATGGCCCGTGACATCGGCCTGGTTGGCGCCTGGGACCTCGCGATCGATGGGCGCGACTCGTCCGGGCATGGGTTGGACGCCGCGCCTCGGGGATCCGTCGAGTTTGG
>JAYVMQ010000242.1:0-7002 GCA_043758855.1 Chloroflexota bacterium | reverse complement strand
CCATCGAGGCCACGCGCATCGCCTCAGGCACGGGCGCGTAGAGCTTCTCGACGATCATGGCCCAACGAACGAGCACGCCGAAGGCCGGTCCCATCCGGGCCAATTCATCAGCGCCGATGCCGCGCCGTGCGACGAGCGCTGCGTCATAGCTCACTCGCGCGCTCGGGTCAGTGGGGTCCGGGAGGCGTTCGCCCGAGACGATGCCCGAGACGAGCGCCCGGAGGCGTTTGGGGGCGACTCCTCCGGAGGCGACTCCTCGTCGGCCGAGCTGACCCCGGCGAAGACTAGCTGCGCTTCTTTCACGTGCTCGAGGATCGCCTGCCGAAGCCCATCGTTGAGGAGCGCCATGGTCCGCCTGGAGATCGGGAGAGGCTCATGCTTGCCATGCGGCCTGCTGGGATGCTGGCAGGGATCGTTGGTCAGGAGCGTCCAGGCGATCACCGACTTCGCCATCGCGGCATCGTTCGCGACCGCGAAGTCGATGTAGTCGCCCTGGGCGGCCATGAGCCCGGCTGCGCGGGCGGATTCCCACTCCCCGTCGCCGAGTTCCGTCCGGTACGTGATCGTCTCGGACTCGTGCGTTCGAGCGGGGCAATAGCAGCCAGGAATCGTGAACGTGTCGAGCGCGAGTGGGTCCGCGAAGCGCCCGATGAAGCGCTCGACTGGGGTCTCAGTCATGTCACGTGGCCTGGTTGTTGACGATGGTGCACAGGACGGGCGCGGACAGGGTCGAGTCGTAGGCATATTCGCCCGTGACCCGGTAGACCCGCTCGCCGTTGTCTTCGTCGACGCCGACCGCGAAGAGGCCCGCGATCCCGTCGAACGTGAGGACCTTCGAGGCCGTGCCGGTCGTCTGGAAGCGGACCCGTCGCTCGCCGAGGGCCACAGGAGCGGCGGCGTTCCAGGCGTCATGGAGATCGGTTTTGGCGGTCGCGCTGATGGCAACCTGGAAGTCGAAGTTGACTTGGCTGTGGGCGCTGAAACCGAAGCTTGTGGCGAGATCGGATGCCGATCCGTAGGCCCGCAGAGCGAGGTGACGCTGGCTGACGATCGAGAGCGACTTCAGCGCGCCAGCGAGCTCCGGGAGCGAGGCATAGGCCGTACCGATCGGGCCCTCGTAGAACCGAGTCAGGAAGCCCTGCGCCGTCTCAGGGGTGCCCTTGGGTGACAGGGCGGCCGTGAACGGACTGATATCCCGATTGACCGCCAGAACACCAAGCGAGGCCGTCCATGGGCTCGCGCTGCCTGGGTTGACGTTGGCGAAGCCGATCGTCATCTGGTCGACGAGGGTGCTGATGAGCCGGAACTGGGCCGCGGCGTTGTCGATGTTCGCCAACTCCCAGGTCGCGGGCTTGATCGTTGGGGCGACCGCCTCGAACGGATAGAGCCGCGTGTACGGCCCGACGCCGCTTGGCGCGACGCCTCCTGCCCAGTGCTGCTCGAGGATGACCGCCAGGTCCTCGAACCGCACCTCGAGCTGGAACGTGTCCTTCGACTCGCGGACGCCGTAGTAGCCGGTGCCCGAGAAGTTCCTCGTGTTCTTGCCCTCGTCGAGGTCGGGGTAGGCCGCCGCCCGGTTGAGTTCCGGCTTGACCTTGCCGGTAAGTGGGATGAGGACGGTTGCTGGGACCGCCGCTCCGGGTGCTGTGAAGCTCCCGGCTTGTGCCCCGACCTGGGCAATCGCAAAGACCTGCTCGGACATCGATCAGCCCTCCGGCTCTGCCGCGGGGGCAGACTTGGTGGTGGTTCGGACGTAGAATCCGCTCGCCTCGAGTTCCGCGATGGCCGCTTCGAGATCGGTGGGCGGTGCGAAGATCGGGACATCGAGCTCCGGCGGATCGCCGGCCGGGTTGGCGGCCCATCTGCGCTGGGCCTGCTCATGCTCCGTGAGCGCACGCGCGTGCGCTCGGTGGTAGGCGACTCGGTTGATCGCGCCGCCATTGAGATCGGCAGCCGGGATCCCGGCGAGGACGCCCGGGCCGACATAGGAGAGGGCGACGTCCTCGCCCCGCGGATCGATCCCGCTCGCTGCGGTGCTGGCCTTGGTTGTCATGCGGGCGCTCCTTGTCATGCGGGCTGAGGGACGACGACGCGACTGAGATGGAGATTTACGGTGAACGGCAAGGTGAGGAACAGGCGCTCAACGCCCGCCCCTCCCACCGGAATTGAACGCGGCACGATGCCCGGGCCCCCGTCAAGGATCGCCGCCTGGATCGAAAGATCGGCCATGAACGCCTTCGCGTGGGAGATCATGGCGTCGGCGATCGCGTCCCGATCGGCATACAGCGCCTGGGTGCTCGCGGTCAGGTCGACCCGGTCTCGCCACACCGCGCACAGGATCTGCAGCGGGTTAGATTCGCCATATCGCTCGTTGCCGGGCTGCAGGGTCGGGCGCCAGGCGCCGAGGACGCAGGTCACCGCGGGCAGGTCGCCCTCGGTGAAGTCGTCGACAATCGGCACGACGAGCGGCGCGGCCGTGGTGACTGCAACCGTGACGCCCGAGGCGAACACATGGGCACCCGGGATCGCGCCAGCGATGACCTGGGCGACGCCGTCGACGAGAGCCGAGGTCGAGATCGCCGTCATTCGCCGCTCCCGCCGGTGAGCCCGAAGATCACGTTTGCCATCGCATCGACCGAGGCCGGCTCGCCCATCGCGAATGCGGCGGGCAGCATACCGCGGCCCTTCAGGCCAGGGTGAGTTACCGGGCCGGTGGAGAAGAAATCAACGGGGCGCTTGCGACCCGGCTGACTGTGATTGCTCGGCCACACGGAACCGCCAGCTTGTCCAGCAAGCGCACGACCCCCGGTCTTGCGTGCCTTGGTCGGGTATGGCCGTGATGATCGGTAGGAGTTGAAGCCCTTCTCACCAGGAGTGATGACGTGGCGCTTCGCGCCCGGTTCCAAGATGTTGAACAGCGGGCTTCTGGGCCGGACGTAGGCCTCGATCTGACGGCCCGCTCCGCCATGCGTCGTCACCTTCACCGGGACCATTTGGAAGGACCGCGGCGCGTGCCGCTCCGCAGCAACCGCCTTGAGCGACGCCTGGAAGGGCTTCGCGCCGGCTCGGATAGCCCGCCGCATGGCGTTCTGCAACGGCTGACCCTCGTACTGGCTGAGGAGCTTCATCAGCGGCCCGAGCCCCACGACGCGGACCTCCTCGCCTACTGCCATGTGAGGCTCCGTCCGCCGACCGATCCCAGGTGGCAGGCTATGAACCGCTCGTGCTCGCGGGTCAAGAAGTTGTAGAGGCTCTGCGGCCAGAAGCGGTCGGTCGTGGCCGGATGCCCGAACTCGTCAGGCCCGCCGGCCTGCGAGCCCGAGTAGCTGCCCTCGGCGTAGGCGAGCTGGCGCGCCCGCTGAGCGGTCGCCTCGACGAGCGAGGGCGGGCTGGCCGGCCAGCCGCGGACGCCGGTCAGGCGGGCGGCGCTCATGGTCGGGACGAAGTTCACGTACTGCCCGAAACCGGTCATCTTGATGTGGAAGTACGGTTCTCCGGCAGGGATCGGCTCAAGGCTGTACGGGCTGTCGCCGGTGAGCCGGTAGTCGCTCCGGACGGCCGGCTCACCGGATGGCCCGTTCACGGGCACGAAGGTGAACCCGCCGTCAAAACTGAGTTCCAGCAGACTCAGCGAGACCAGGCCCTCGTGGATGTGCAGGACATCCGAGCCGTCGCCGTTCAGCATCCAGGTCATCGTGCCGGTGCCCGGATGCGTGAAATAGTCGCGCCCGCCGCATTCCTGGATCACCTGATCGGTCGCGACGTTGAGCAGGTCCGACAATCTGGTCAGTTTCGCCGCGGTCGTCGGCCGTGCCGACGCCGAGAAGAGGCTCAGGAGTCGCCCGAGGTCGGCGTAGCTCGCCGGAAGGACGTTCGCGGTGGGCGACGTGCCCGGGAACGGGTCGCTGTAGGGCGATTGCAGCGTGTTGCCAGCATTGCTGACCCGCCAGCGGTACCAGGTCGTCGCGCTGCCGTTTGCGTCCCAGTACGTGTACTCGAGCGTTGCCGCTGCGACCGCGATCGTCGTGATCTCGGCGAAGACCCCGCCCGCCGCGGAAGCGCTCTCGATGCGGACGAGGGCGCCCGCGCCGAATGCCCCGGCCGCGAGGACCGAGACGGGATCGGGCAGCCAGACGTCGACCCGGATCATTCCTCAGACTTCTCCACGAAGCGGCGGTGGGGCGTCTCGCCTGTCTGCATGCGCCGGCTGACGGCCCTCTCGGGTGCCTTGCGCGTAGCCTTCTCGACCTTGGCCGCCCGCTGCTCGGCGATCTCTTCGACCACCTCATCCTCCATCTGTTCGATGATGCCCGCGGCCAGCCATGCATCCAGCACAGGGCCGATCGCCTCGGCATCGATGACCTCGTTTGGGACGTATGTCCCGAACGATGAGGCGATGCCCTGTGTAGCGCGAAAAGTCGTCATGTGGGTCCTCCCTATGTGAGCAGGTGAGCGCCGACGGAGTAGGTGAAATTGCCGGCGCCAGAGGGGGTGACGGTGACCCGCCACTTCGACGGCAGAACATCGCTGACAGTCGCGTTGGCGACCGCCGTGAGCCCCGGGTAGAGGCGGTAGACACGCGTGGCGATCGCCACCTCGGCCGCACCCGCCAGCAGGGTGTAGTACTTGCCCGACGCGGGGTCCTTGGCTTCGACCGTGAGCGTCACGGTGACGATGGTCGGCACCGCGGTGATGTCGAAGATGATTTCGACTCCCCGGGCGCTGAGATTGGCCTGATCGGGGGTCGAGATCGTCGCAGCCTGGACGGCTGAGGCAAGCAGAACGGCGCTCGTGTTGGCGGCCGGCGCGACGATTTCCGCCCACGAACCGTCGGCCATGTCGCGCAGCTTCTTCTTGCTGCCGCTGCCGCCAACCGAGATGAGTTCGTCTGCCATGTGCATCTCCTCTGGACTCGCTGGGGGAGGCGTTGCCACCTCCCCCAGCGGTTGGTGGGGTTACGGCGTGCCGGCGGCCGGCGAGACGAGCAGCGTCTGGCCGTGGACGGTGGCGTCCTTGGCCTCCGGATAGTTCCGGCCTTCATAGAGCGAGGCGAAGACGCCATCGACGGTGGCGTTTGCGGTAGCGCGGAGGATGCTCACCCGCAGGTACCGCTTGACCGGCCGGTAGATGTCGACGATGAACACGGCGTTGTCGTCAGCACCGCCGGCAACGATCGCGATGCCGGATCCGGCGAGATCGGCAGCATCTGAGAGATTCGCCGCGTTGCCGTCCTGGACCTTGATGCTCGTCACGGCCGTGGCGGCGATCGCGCCCATCGCGACCTCCAGCCGCGCGCCCATGAAGCCCGCCGTGTCGAGGATGGAGCTGACCTGGTTGCTCACACCGGCGGCGATCGCGTTGGACAAACGGACGACCCGGGTGACGTTTGACTGCTGAGTCATTGAGACTTCCTTTCTCCGCCCGTGGGCGGTCTCGCTTACGCGAGCTTGAGCCGGGCGAAGGCTTCGGCCAGGACCGGCATGCCGTCGGTCTCCTTGCGGCCGATGAAGCCGATCTGGTTGGACGCGGCGTACAGCTCGACGAGCCGCTGGACCGTGAAGTCGAGGGCATCCACGACCCAGTAGAAGCGCCAATCGGCGAGGATCCCGACGTAGAGCCCGGTCGTGAACGTGTTCGGCACGTATTCGCTCATCTCGAAGGGGATGTCGAGGATCGTGTCGGCCTGGTCGCCCGCGAGATTGGCCTGGCCGATGCCCGACGGCGCCCAGACGTACTGGCCGTTGGTGTCCTTCATCTTGCGGATCTGCTTCACGGCGTCGCGGTGGAAGGCCCAGCGCAGGTTCTTGCTGCGCTGGTACTGCACCTTGAGGCTGTACTTGGTGTTGATCAGGTCATCGGCAGCGATCACGGTTGACCCACCGGCCGTCACATCACGCGTCGTGTCCACCCCGTCGGCCGATGCCGTGAAGACACCGAGCGGCTGGCGAATGCCTGTGCCGACGAGGTAGCCCTTTTCCTCGGCAACGCCGAACTTGTAGGCCAGGCGATCCGACACAAGCCCGTCAACGCTCATGGGCGACTCGGTCTCGCCGTCCTCGGTGAACTGGGTGAGTTCGGCCGCCGCGCGGATGAGCTTGTTGCTGATCTTCGCCTGCTTCGCGAGCGGGACCGGACGGAACTCGCGCTTGCCGAAGGCCATCGCGGCATCGAGAGCGCCGGTTCCGAGTTCCGTCGTCCAGTCGGCGTCGTCTGGATCAGTGGTCAGCTGGGGCACGCCCAGCGAGAAGGCGTTCGGGACCCGGTATTTCGTCGCCCACTTGCGGATGAAGACCAGGTTGTCGACGAACTTGATGATCTGGTCGCTGAACTCCTGCGGGGCGACGATGAAGCCGCCGGCGACATCGGAGTCCATCTGCAGGGCGCGAGCCTCGTGACTCGAGTCCGCGGGAATGAGCCGATTGTCGGTGGCGCCGGAACTGAGGTAGCGCCGGAAGGACTTGCGGTACTCCGGCGTCGCATTCACACGCTGCGCGCGCGTCCTCGCCGCCATGGTCGGATCGAGCGTGGGATCTCCCTTGATGGGGTCGCTCAGCGAGCGGCCGAGATCGGCCTCGGCGGCCGCCGAGCGCTTGTGCGCATCGAGGGTCACGCTGACCGTGTCGTATTCGGACATGAGCGCGTCATAGCGCGCCTGGTCGTCGGTCGAGAGCGCGGCATCTGCCGGGCCGGCATCGAGGATCGCTCGGGCCGACACGGCAAGCTGTCCGCGCTTCTCCCGGAGCTTGCGTTCGCGTTCGTTCATTGTTGACTCCTGCGAGTAGGGAGGACCCGATTCGGTCTGCACTCGCTCTCGGACCGATCGGGGATCTGCGTGGCGGCCCTGCCGCTCCGGGTTCGCCGCTAGGCGGCTGACCCATCGAGCCTGAGCCTGTGCTCGAACTCCCGGAGTAGCCGCGCGCGCGTAGGCGCCTCGGCCACTGGTTGCCCCGTGCGAGACGCCTCGCCAGCGTTTGCGCCAGACGGCTTGCCACCGTTGGCCTC
>JAYVMQ010000241.1:0-5171 GCA_043758855.1 Chloroflexota bacterium | reverse complement strand
GCTGCGATCAGCAAGACGACCTCCCAGTGGACCGACGCGAGGGCGATGAGGATGAAGAGGATCGCGGCGACCCCGTTGATGAGGGCTGCCAGTACATTCTTGAGGCCGTTCAGGCGCTGGAGGTCATCGGCCAGGAAGATGGTCAGCAGGGCGATCATGATGATCCCCATGCCCGCGCCGAAATAGCCGCCGTAGACGGCTGTGACGTAGAACAGCACCGCCAGCGGCCACGATCGGTGGGACTCGGCGTGTCGATGCCCCGCCAGGGCTTCGGAAAGGCGCGGGCCGGCGGCCACAAGTACGAGGGCTACGCCGATCAGAACCGGCACGATGGCCGCGAACGCGCCGGGGAAGGCGAGCAGGAGTAGGGCCCCGGTTAGCCCGCCCGCGCCGGACGAGATACCGAGCCAGAGTGCCCGCTGGCCCTGCCCAACCAGTTCGCGCCTGTAGCCGAACGCGCCGCTCAACGAGCCCGGCACCAGCCCGACCGTGTTGGAGACGTTGGCATCGAGCGGGGCGTACCCGAAGGCGAGCAAAATGGGGAAGGTGATCAGGGATCCGGACCCAACGATTGTGTTGATCGTCCCCGCCGCGAGACCCGCGCCCAGAATAGCGACCGCTTCCAAGGGAATCATTAGGCTGACCGGGCGGTGCTTCTCACCTGCCGATCGTAGCCGACCGCGCCCCTATCGACTCGGGCGCGAATCCGACTGGGGCAGCGTTAGCCGTAGAAGTCGATTACCACCCGGACGCTATTAGAAACCCATATGCCGATGCCGACTCTGTGGAAGTAGCGGTTCATGATGTTCTTGTAGTGGGCGCAGCGGCAGCCGGATTCGTTCTGGTAGAAGGTTTCGATGGCGATCATGCCGCCCGCATAAGCGTTGCCGGGCGAGGCGATGTTCTCTCCCCACGATCCGGAACCGTAGCCTGCCGCGGCCAGTCTGCCGTGAGTGGTAGTGCCGTTCAAGTTATGGGTCAGGAGTCCCGAGTCGGCCAGCCTGGCCGCGTACGGGCGTGACACGTTGTTGCTGATGCCATCATCGAGCGCCAGAGCGCCCTGAGCCGGAAGAGTGTGGCGGGTCTGTGTACTGCAGTCGCCGCTCGAGGTGACCCAACTGCCCATCCGCGTGCAATTCATCAAGCCGAGGTAGTAGCGCTCCATGTCTTTGTAAGGAGCGCTCGATGTCCCCTGGCCTCCGGTCACCGTGATCTTCGACCGCGTGTAGGTGATGGAGCGCGACCGTGGCGTTGAGACAAGGAACGTGGCGCTCGTGGCCGCCGCCACATGGAGGCCGCCCGTTGATCGCGCTGTGGTCGAGAGCTTCACGATCACTGAGGCACCGATTCCGAATGAGCGCCTGGGAGTGAAGGCCAGGACGGTGTCCTCCTCGGACCAGCTGGTGCTGCCGGCTACCGCTCCGCCATTGGCGAGAACCGTCAGGGCCGACTCGGTCGACTTCTCGTCCATCGCAACGGTGAAGCGGAGCGAGATCGGCTGGTTGGTATCGTAGGTCTTCGTGCCGGTGGCAGGCTTGAAAGCCTGGACGCTCGGGGTGGCCAGGGTCCGTATTTGGAGCGGGACTGCAGGCTGGAGAGACGATCCGGAGGCGTCGACTCCGCCCACGGCCATGCTCACCAGATAGGTCGTATCGGTGTCCAGGGGCTTCTTCGGCGTCATCGTGAAGACCTGGGACGCGACATCGGTGGGGTCGTCGCCCACAACCCCAACGTCAAGGGCAGGGCTGATCCCCAGCCCGGTCAGAACCGTGCCGAGTTTGACGGGCCGGGTGAAGGTCAGCTGGAATGCGGTCGTGGGAGAGGAGAGATCTCCGACCATTCGAGTCGCCGTGATCGTGCCCGCGGTCAACGAGCCAGACTGGAACGAGGTCTGGACCGGGGGCGATAGGCCCAGGCCCTCCTGGTCCGAGGCAGCGTTGGAGACGCTGATCTGATAGTTCGTCGTGGGTTCCCAGTGCGGCTTCGGCACCAGCGAGAGCATCTGGCCGGTGGCATCCCACCTGAATTCGACATCGACCTTTGGGTCGATCCTAAGGGCGGCTTCGACGGAGCCTTCGTTCATAGGCTTGGTGAACTGAACCTGGAATGGCACGTCGAGAGCCAGGTTGCTCGCGGGGCTGTGGGCGTCGGCCTGGGGCGCCAGGGGCGCGAAGGTCGGCATGGGCTGCCCGGCAACTGGTGTGGCCGGCAGGCCAATCAGGAGGACTCCAACTACCAGGGTGATGGCGACCGACACCATGAAGCCCTGGATTCTGGCCGAGCGGCGCAGCCAAGCGGCGGCCCAACCTAGGCCGTCAACCGGGAGGGCTAGAACGGCAGCGGCCGTCTTCCGCATCAACTTGTCCTCCTCGGGCGGGCAACATGGACCCGGCAGTCGAAGCGCCGGCAGGTTACCACCACCACCTCCGGGTAGGCAAACGGCAAGCACGTCTGCAGCCGCCTGGACAAGTAAAGGTTGGGGTGGCCTATGGGTTTCGAACCCATAACCTTCGGATCCACATTCCGATGCTCTGCCGGTTGAGCTAAGGCCACCACCGCGACCCCACAGGGCAGCGTCCAAGCCGGCCGCGCCAGTTACATGGGGCGACGCGGAGTATAGCGGCTGCGCCGCGCCGCGGGTATCGCAATCGAGGGCCACTGGCTTTGCTGGCTGGCGCCCCGGGCGAAGGGCCCACGCCATCGGCAGGCGGCGATCTCCTAGATCAATCGCATTAGAGCCTGGTGCGCCACCTGACAGCGCTCGGCGGGACCTGCGGACGGGGCCGCGACGACCGATCTCAACCTACTCTTGGCCCAACAAAGGTTAGCTGGGATCAGATCGCCGACATGCTGGGCCTCGTCAACATACCTGACTCTAATCCGGGCCTTCCGCTTCGCAGATTGCGAATGGCCGGCGTCTCCGTTGCTGCCGCCTGCGCGCTGCTCGCCATCACGGTGAGTCCCGCCTTCGCCTGGGGAGTCTCAGCCTTCAGCCCGAGCGACGAGCAATTGCTCTTCACTCTCACCAACCAGGACCGCGCATCGGCCGGGCTCAACGTCCTCGTCAACGACCCATACCTGCACGCCAAGGCTGAGTGGCGGGCCCAGGACATGGGCGATAGGAACTACTTCGCGCATGAGATTCCGCCGGACAACAAGATGGTGTTCTCGTACATGCAGAGTGACGGCTACTGCTTCAAAGTGGCCGGTGAGAACATCGGTTTGAGTACGTGGAGTGACGACGTCGCCACGAACCGGATCGAGATCGCATTTATGGGCTCTGCCAGCCACCGGGCCAACATCCTGGGCTCCTGGGCGCGCCTGGGAGTCGGGGCGTATAAGGCGGCCGATGGGCGCAAGCTGTACGCGATCCTGTTCTCGGTCCCGTGCGGCGCCACAGTTCCAGCTCCACCGCCTGTGTCCACCCCGAAGCCGACTCCTCGCCCGACGCCACGCCCGGTCGTGACCCCGCAGCCGACGCCGTTCCCGTCTGCGTCACCGTTGCCCACGGACGCTCCGACCGACACCCCGTTCCCAACCGCCAGTTCGGTCCCGAGCGCCACACCCGCGCCATCGCCGATCTCCACTGATCCGGCCGCAGCAGCGCTGCCCTCGGGCTCCTCGGCCGCGGCCGGCACAATCGCGAGCCTGCGCGTGCGAGAGAGGCCAGTTTCGCTGGGCCCGATCGACTCGCTGTTCCAGTCACTCTTCGGCGGTCTGTTCAGCGGCTAGAGAATGCGCCTCACCCGGAATAGGCAGACACGGCTCGGGGCCTGCACTCGGCCGTCGTTTGACTACACTGCGGGCATGGCAAACCAGCCGCCTGTTCCACAGCCATCCGACGGTCGCTCGCCCGGGCCGGAGCACGGAGGGGCGCGCGACGCCGTCATCCTTGAAGCTCGGAACCTGACCAAGCGCTACAGGCTCGGAACGCGCGACGTCGACGCGCTGCGGGGAGTGTCGCTGCAGGTCCGCCGCGGTGAATTCGTGGCCCTGATGGGGCCGTCGGGGTCCGGCAAGAGCACACTGCTGCAGCTGCTCGGCGGTCTCGATCGACCGACCAGCGGCGAGGTCGTTCTGGATGGCGAGGTTGTCAGTCATCTCAGCGACGCCCAGGCCACTCGATTGCGGCGGGAGAAGACCGGCTTCGTCTTCCAGTTCTTCAATCTCATCCCGCTCCTGGACGTATATGAGAACGTGGCGCTGCCCTACACGATCGCGGGCGTCGACCCGCGTCACGGCGACGCTGCCGCGCGCATTCGCGAAGTGCTGGAGCTTGTGGACCTGCAGGGCCGCGAACGCAACCGCCCCGACCAGCTCTCGGCCGGCGAGCAGCAGCGGGTGGCCCTGGCGCGGGCGTTAGTCGCGAAACCCGCGATATTGCTGGCGGACGAACCCACCGGCAACCTGGACTACGCAACCGGCGGGGAGATCCTCGACGAGCTGTGGCACTCCTGCGATGCGTTCGGCCAGACGATCGTCCTAGTTACCCACGATGCCCGAGCCGCGGCCCATGCCGATCGAGTGCTGGTAGTGGGTGACGGCAAGATCCGCGACGAGATTGAGCTGGGCCGACGGCCCGCCAACCGCGATGCCGGACCGCTGATCGCCCGCCTCGCCCAACTGGGCCTCTAACTCGTGCCGCGCCTCTCGTCGCTGGCCTGGCGAAGCCTGGGCTCGCGAAAGCTGCGCAGCTTCCTGACCATGGTCGGTATCGGCTTGGGCGTGGCCGTGCTATATGCGTCTCTGTCGGCCGGGGCGGCTATGGACTCGGCCGTGGACAAGGCCGCCGCCGACGAGATCGGCCACGCCGACCTCCGGGTCCGGGCCCTTGAAGAGCGCGGACTAAGCCAGGCCACCCTTGACGTGATAGATCACATGGCCGGAGTCTCGGTTGCGGCGCCTGCCCTTGAGCGCATGACGTACCTCGCGACCAGCCTGACCCAAACGCCCTCGGCCAAACTGCCACCGCCCGTGACGGTGCTCGGAATCGACCCAATTCAAGAGCCCATACTCCACGACCTGCCGCTGGTGTCCGGGCGGCTGCTGGCGGCGGCCGACGGACAGTCGGCGCTGATCAGCCAGACCCTTGCCTCCGGCGAGGGCGTCGGCGTGGGCGGCACGATCACCTTGAACGGGACGGTGGCATCGGGTCCGCAGGCCTTCAAGAT
>JAYVMQ010000240.1:0-5214 GCA_043758855.1 Chloroflexota bacterium | reverse complement strand
CCCGTCGCGGAAGTCGGGCGACGCCCCCGAGCCGACCAAGAAGTTCGAAGCGCCCCACCGCCTGAAGAAGGAGACCTTCTTCACTAATCTGGCCGGCCTGACGGCAGTGAGCTTCTGGAAGACGTCGTCCTGGATCGTCGGCCATCTTCCGGCCGGGCCCGTGTACCGGCTTGGCAGCTGGGTGTCGCTGCTTGGCTATGCCGCCAGCCCAACACGCCGACGCTGGTTGCGCGCCAACTTCGGCCATGTTCTGGGCGTCTCGCCCGACGACACGGCCGCCCACAAGATGGCCCGGGCTGCATACCTCAACTACTCCCGGTATCTGATGGAGTTGATGCGCCTGCCGTGGCTCAAGCGGGAAGAAGTGGATCAGCTGCTCGAGGTTCGCAGTCTCGACCGGTTCCACGAGATCTACCGCGAGTCGAAGGGCATCGTCCTGGTGGCCGCGCACCTCGGCAACAACGAGGCCGCCGCCGCCGGCTTCGCGAAGCAGGGCCTCAAAATCAACGTCGTCGGTGACGACAGCTCCTACCGTCAGCTGTACGACCTGTTCGAGCGCCAGCGCGAAAGCTGGGGCGTCAAGATGATCGCCTGGCGTAACCTGCGCGGTGTGTTCGGCGCCCTGAAGCGCCACGAGGGCCTCGTCTTGCTCGTGGACTGGGGTTATCGAGAGGACGGCATCCCGGTCAAGATGTTCGGAGCATGGACCACGCTGCCGGCCGGTCCGGCGATACTCGCGGCCAAACACGGCTCCGCGATCGTGCCGTTCTCGATCAATCGGCTGCCCGATGGAACCTTCCGGGCCGTAGCCGACGAGCCCATCCTGGTGCCCTCCAACTCTCCGGCCGACCTCGCCATCGCGACGCAGAAGATCGCGACGGCCCTGGAAGCCCAGATTTCGCCCGCGCCGGAGCAGTGGTATATCTTCAAGCCGATCTGGCCCGAGACTGCCGCGGAGCAGGCGGCACTCGAGGCCCGGCACCGCGCCGCCATGGCTAACGACGCCGAGCCAGGTCGGCCTGGCTTAGGCACCGCACCTGCGCAGCAAGCCGAGAAATGACCGGCCGGGCGTCCCCCGTATCTGGCACCAACACTGCTCCTCGTCACGGCCTGCGACGCAGGGCGGCCGACGAGTTGATCGCGTTCGCCGCCATCAGTGGTCTCAAGCTGGTCCTGCACCTGCCCGAGAAGCCGCTGTGGCGGCTCGCCGATCTGGCCGGCGGGATTTCGTATCGCGTCTCGGCTGTCCGCCGCGACCGCGCCCGCCGGAACCTCCGGCGCATCGTCGAGTGGATGGCGGCCAACAGCCAGGGAGCCGAGTCGTATCGCCGGGCCGCGTCGGACCCCAGGGCTCTCGAGGAAATCGTCCGCTCGGCCTTCCGTAACCACGCCCGCTACTACGTGGAGATGGCCCGAGCCCCCCGATGCAACACGCGCTGGGTGAGCGAGCGGATGGTCGTGGAAACGCCCGCTGAGGCCGATTCCCTTCTGACGGAGCGGCGGGCCCTGATCCTGGTCGGCATGCACTTCGGGGCCATCGAGATGCCCGGCTTCTATGCCGTGAGCCGGTTGGGCGAGATCGTGGCCCCTATGGAGGCTGTCGCCAACGCCCGCATCCAGCGCTACATCTTCTCGACTCGGGCAACCATCGGCACCCGAATCGTGAGCCTGGAGGCGGCCGGGCAAGAACTGCTCGGGGCACTCCGGCGAAACGAGCCGGTGGGGCTGGTGGCCGATCGCGACATCACTGGCGGCGGCATCGAGGTCGAGATGTTCGGTGGCAAGACCAGGATCCCGGCCGGACCGGTGCTTCTGGCGGCCGAAACAGGGGCGCCGATATACGTGGCAACCGTGCGGCGGGCAGGCTCGGGCCGCTATCTTGGCAGGGTATGGCCGCTGGCCACGCTCGAAGGTGCCACCCGTCGCGAGCGCAGCCGGGCCATGGCCCGTGAGGAAGCGCGGGCATTTGAGCAGATGATCATCGACGCCCCCGAGCAGTGGCTGGCCCTATTCCACCCAATCTGGCCGGACCTGGAGCAGTCGACAATGCAAGACGGAAAAGGATCGTGAGGCCGGACCGAACTCCTGGCGAGACTCCTGGCGAGAAGGCGAGGGCGACGCCGGACCGAACTCCTGGCGAGACTCCTGGCTCTGCGCGGAAGCTCGGCCAGGCCGACATGCACATCCATTCGATGGCCTCCGATGGCTGCGCCTCGGCCGTCCGGATCCTTGACTACGCGGAAAGCCAGACGGACCTGGACGTCATCGCCATCGCCGACCACGAGAGAGTCGAGGCCGCGGTGGAGTGCCAGCGCCTGGCTCTGGAGCGCGGCAGCCGAATTGACGTGGTAATCGGCGAAGAGGTCACGACTCGCAGCGGCCACCTCCTCGGACTGTTCCTGCAAGCCCGGCTCAAACGCAACCAACGCCTGGAGATCACGGTCGCCGAAATCCACGAGCAGGGCGGCCTGGCAATCGTGCCCCACCCCTTCTCGGCCTTCACCAAGGGGATGCGCAAGCACGCCATCATGCGCATCCACAACTCGACGGACCCGCTCCTCTATTGGGACGCGCTGGAGGGCTACAACCCGTCTACCGCCGGGCGCTACGGCCGCAGCGCCACGATCCTCCTGGCCGGACAGCTGGGGCTGCCGCTGGTAGGCAACAGCGACAGCCACACCCTCGACACGATCGGCGACGGCCGGACCCACTTCCCAGGCTTAACCGCGGACGACTACCGGCGGGCCATCGCCGAAGGCACGACCAGTGGCTCCTGCATCGATTGGGGCTTCCTGCGCGAGATCCACATCTACAGCCGCCAGGTGCGCAAGCAGACCCGCGACGTTGCCCGTTGGGGACGCCGTCATGTCCTCCGCGACGGCACGCCACGGGACCTGGGTGTGCCGCGGGATCAACTCGATCTGCAGGCTGCCCAGGAAACCGAGTACCTTTCTCGCCGTGGTCGCGCCCACCATGCGGCTAAGGCGGCGAGACGGCACGGGACTGAGGAGCCATCGGCGTGAAGATCGGCCTGGTGACCCCCTACGTCTACCCGGTTCCGGGCGGGGTCAACGAGCACGTCCGCTTCCTATACGAGAACCTACGGATGCGCGGCCACGACGTCCGAATCCTGACCAGCAGCCACGGCCTGCAGCGCTCGTCCGAGGGCGACGTCATTCGCATCGGCAAGGGCTTCAGCGTGCCGAGCAACGGCTCAATGGGGACGATCACGCTCTCGCCGCGCTACGTCTCGCAGGTCCAGAAGGTTCTGGATCGGGAACACTTTGATTTGCTCCACTTCCACGAGCCGTTTGTGCCGTTCCTGTCACTCGTGGTGCTGCGCCAGTCTACGAGCGTCAACATCGCCACTTTCCACGCCTACGCCGGCTTCTCGCCGGCCATGGAGTTGGGCAAGCGGACGCTCTCCAGCTACGCCGACCGCCTCCATGGCCGGATCGCGGTCAGCGCCGCGGCCCGGCATTTCGCGGACCGCTTCTTTCCAGGCGACTTCAAGGTCATCCCCAACGGCGTCAACGTCGGCCGCTACCAGCGCGCGGTGCCCATTGCCCGCTGGCAGGACGGCAGCGCCAACATCCTGTTCGTAGGCCGTCTGGAGGACCGCAAGGGCCTTCCTCACCTGCTCAAAGCATTCCGCCTGGTACGCAAGAGCGGCATCGAATGCCGGCTCCTGGTCGTGGGCTCAGGTCCGCAGGAACGGGAGGCGCGTCGCTACGTCATGACGCGTGGCCTGCAGAACGTCGAGTTCCTGGGCCGTGTCAGCGATGCCGAGAAGGCCCAACTCTTCAAGACTGCCGATGTCTTCGTCTCGCCGGCAACTGGACGTGAGTCGTTCGGGATCGTCCTGCTGGAAGCAATGGCCGCCGGAACGCCGATCGTGTGCAGCGACATCCACGGCTACAAGGGCGTGGTCCAGCGCGGCCGCCAGGCGTTGCTCGTGGAGCCGCGCGACGCCAAGGGCCTCGCCGCCGCCATCTCGGAGCTGCTGGCCGATCCGGAGCTGCGAGCCCGAATGGGCGCAGCCGGACAGGAGCGGGCTGAGCAGTTCAGCTGGGAACGCGTGACCGCCAGGGTGGAGGCCTACTACGGCTTCGCCATCCGCCGACTGGCGGCTCAGGGCCAGCTGCCCAGCGGCTATTCGGCGGAAATCCCCGCGGCACCTCACGCGCCATTGGATCGCGAGGTATAGCGGAGCTAGCGAGGCCGCGCACCGCCTGCCAGGGGCTAAGGGACGTCGGTGCCTTTCGACTGGCTCGATTCCTTTGTCGCGGCCGGGCCGACGCCCGACTTCAAGTCGGCGAGTTCAGAGACGCCGCTTGCGGCCAAGAAATTGGCGGCCGAGTCGTGAGCCGAGCCAGCGGGCACGTCCGAGCCCGAACCCGAGCCCGAACCCAGCAGCGGCTTCGAGCGGCGCCAGCCGACCACGATGCGACGCTCCCAGGCAACCCAGGCCGCCATGCCGGCCACGAACAGGGCCAGCAGGGCCGAGCTGATCGAGTAGACGCCGATCGCGCTGACCGACGCCGAGACCTGCTGATTGACCGAGAACTGGAAGCCGAACAGCCAGGTCGGAAGCGGGGCGTAGTAGATGCCGATGATCTTCGACGGCAGCCACAGGCCCGAAAGGTCGGGATACAGGGCCAGGAAGACCATTGCGGCGATGGCGCAAACGCCCAGGACAAAGCGGCGCGGGTTTTGAGCAGTGAGAGCGAAGTACGACAACACCAGGCCCAGCAGGCCGAGCAGGATAGCCAGCAAGTCGGGCGGCAAGGCGGCGTGGATCAGGACGTCGTTTGGCCCGCTCAGGCTCAGCCAGCCAACGAGGCCTAGGCCGACGGCCACGGGCGCAAGGAGCTGGAGAATCCAATTACGATCTTCGATGCCCTCTTCCTGGTGACGCTCCAGGCGCCATAGCACTGCGGACAGTACAACGAGCGCCGCGATCACAACCAGGGCGATCAGGAACATGCGTGATGTGATGACGACGTCACCTGTGCCCGTCCCACAGGCCGTATTGCCGAAAAAGTCGCCGGTGTTCACGCGGGCCAGGCCGCACAGAGCGGGTTTGAGTATCCACATCACCCCGGGGAAGAGCAGCGCCGCGGCCGCGGCCACTCTAGCCAGCAGCCATGTCCGACGCGACGGTCCGTGCCACAGCTCGGCCAGGAAGTAAGCCAGGGCCATCAGGAAGAAGGG
>JAYVMQ010000239.1:0-8833 GCA_043758855.1 Chloroflexota bacterium | reverse complement strand
GGGCGATCCTCGCTCCAGGCGCCGAGCGCCGCTCGGACCTGGCCTACGGCGACGCGACCGCCAACGGGACCGGACATCGGCGCGGCGAACCGCCGGTCTTCAGCGATACCGCTGCGCCACCGGGCCCGGGAGGCAGGATCGCCGGCGGCCTGATCAAGGCCGAGACGCTGTGGGCGTGCACGACCTGCCTCGCCTGCGTCGAAGCGTGTCCGGTCGGTATCGAGCACGTGCCTACGATCGTCGGCATGCGCCGCTCGCTCGTCGACCAGGGCATCGTGGAGCCCGGATTGCAGACGGCCCTCACGAGCATCGCCAAGCAGGGCAACTCGTTCGGCCAGTCCGGCCGAAGTCGAGCGAAATGGGCGGACGGCCTCACCACGCCGCTCCGCGACGCGCGCAAGGAAGAGGTCGACTGGCTCTGGTTCGTCGGTGATTTCGCGTCGTTCGACGTCCGGGTGCAGCGGGCGACTCGCCTCGTCGCGCGGGTCCTGCAGTCCGCCGGCGTCGACTTCGGGATCCTCTTCGAGGGCGAGCGCAACGCCGGGAACGACGTGCGGCGGGTGGGGGAGGAAGGCCTGTACGAGATCCTCGTCGAGCACAACGTGGGCGAGCTCTCCAGGGCGCGATTCCGGCGGATCGTGACCACCGACCCACACACACTCAACACCCTGCGCTTCGAGTATCCGCAGTTCGGCGGTACGTACGAGGTGTGGCACTACAGCCAGCTCCTCTCCGCCCTGTTCGCCGGCGGCAACCTCACCACCCGTCGTCCCATCGCCCGGCGGGTCACCTACCATGACCCGTGCTACCTCGCTCGCTACAACGACGTCATGCAGGCGCCCCGTGAAGTCCTTGCGGCCATCGGCACCGAGCTCGTCGAGATGCCCCGCAACGGCACGAACACGTTCTGCTGCGGCGCCGGCGGCGGGCGCATCTGGATGGACGACTCCGGGCTGCGCGAGCGTCCGTCAGAGCAGCGCATGCGCGAGGCGGCTTCGCTCGTCGGCGTCACCGACTTCGTGACGGCCTGCCCCAAGGACCTCACGATGTACACCGCGGCTGCGAAGGCGACTGCCCTGGACGGACGACTGACGGTGACCGACCTGATCGAGCTCGTCGCGCACGCGATCGACCTCGGCGATGAGGGAGGGGAGTCCTCAGCGTCGGGCGACCCGCTCGTGGCGGTCGGCAGCGGGGCGGTGGCCGGTGGATAGCGTCGCGTCCTCCGAGGCCATCCTCGATCGGCTGGCGACGGCGCTGCGGACGCGGGTGGATGCGCAGCGGACGGCCGAGATGCGGCTCGCCTCGTTCGCCTTCAGTGAGCAGCCGGCGAACGGTCGAGCCGACGTGACGCCGGAAGCCGCTGACGCGGCGATCGACTGGCGGTATTACGTGCTCCGCGCGCTGCGGGTCATCGCTGAACCGGATTCCCTGCGGCTGCTGGACGATGTCCGCGGCGACGGTCGGCCGCTCGACGAGCTCGTGCGGCTGTTCGAGCCGGCCGCCCGCGATCGGCTGGCGGTGGGGGATCGGGTCGGTCGCCTCGCGGCGGTCGGCCTCGTCGGTCGAGAGCTCGCGAGTGACCGTGTCTCGCTGACGCCGCTCGGCGAGGCACTGCTCGACCTGCTGGCCGACCTCGAGCGCCGCGCCGGGGCGCGCCCGCGATGATCTGCCCGTACTGCTCCGCCCCCGGGACGCGGATGGAGACGCACGCTCATCTCGAACGCGAACACGCCGACCGCGTTCGCATGTTCCGCGACGAGCAGCAGGACAAGCTCAAGTTCGCCCTGGATTGCCCGTTCTGCGACGAAGGGATGGAGCGCGTCGTCAACCCGCGCGGTCGGGAGCCGGGGTTCCTCGAGGAGTTCCACCGCGAGATCGCCCTGGTCGGGTTCGACCTGCTCCTCTATCACCTGCAGGCGTCGCATGCCGAGCGCGTCGGACTGCCGCCGATCCCACCCGACGACGACGCGATCACAGCAGGAGGAACCACATGACGGAAGTTCGGGGTTGCCTGATCCCGGAGGAGCTCTACTACTGGGTGGAGAAGCATGTCTGGGCGCGCGACGACGGAGACGAGGTGCTGACGATCGGCGTCACGGACCCGGCCCAGCATCTGGCGGCTCGCATCGTCGCGTTGACCGCGAAGAAAGTCGGGCGGGCCGTGGAACGAGGCCAGAGTGTCGCGACGCTCGAGAGCGGCAAATGGGTCGGTCCCGTGCCGGCTCCGGTGGACGGCGAGATCGTCGAAGTGAATGCGGCCGTCGTCAGCGACCCGACGCTCGCCAACACGGATCCGTATGGCACGGGCTGGGTCGTCAGGCTGCGACCGCGCGACTGGGCCGGCCAGCGCGGCGAACTCGTCAGCGGGGCTGAAGGCGTCGAGCGTTATCGCGCGTTCCTGGAGGCTGAAGGTATCAGCTGTGATTGAGGGACTGGGCGGCAGTGGCACCTCCCACCGGGGTTGCGACATCCCGCCCGAGCTGCTTTACGACATCGAGCGGGACGTCTGGATCAGGCCGCTCGAGGACGGCACCCTTTCGATGGGGATGACCGACCCGGCCCAGACGCGGGCCGGTCGGTTCCTCCACATCCTGTTCAAGAAGGTGGGACGCCATCTCGAAGCTGGCCAGAGCGCAGCGACCATCGAAACGGCCAAATGGGCGGGACCGTTCCCGACTCCGGTGGCCGGCACGCTCGTCGAGACGAATGACGAGGCCTACCGGGCGGACATCCTCCTCGCCAACCGCGATCCCTACCGCAGCGGGTGGATGGTCCGGCTGGAGCCCGACCAATGGCCGACCGCGACCACCGAGCTGCTGACCGGCCCGGAGGCCGTGGCGCGCTACCGGTCGCGGATCGACCTGCTCGACCTGAATTGCATGCGCTGCGCGGACTGACGGAGGGCCCATGAACGCCATTCGCGTCCTCGATCTCGGGAATGTCCCGGCGGTCCGTTCGCAGTCGATCTACCACGCGGTGGGCTACGCCATGGGGCCGGATTCGCCGGACACGATCCTGCTCGTCTCGACCGATGCCCCGTACGTCTCGATCGGCCGACACCAGGACGCGGAGCGCGAAGTCGACCTCGAGTACTGCCGCGAGATCGGCGTCCCGGTGATCCGCCGGGAGGTGGGCGGGGGCGCCGTCTACCTCGATCGCGATCAGCTGTTCACCCAGTGGATTTTCCAGGTCGATCACCTCCCCGCCACCGTCGAGGACCGCTTCCGGCTCTACGTCGAGACCCTGGTTCGGACCTACCGCGCGATCGGCATCGCGGCGGAATATCGGCCCATCAACGACATCCACGTCGCGGGTCGCAAGATCGGCGGGACGGGCGCGGCCCGGATGGATCGGGCCGAGGTCGTCGTGGGCAGCCTCATGTTCGACTTCGACATCACCTCGATGTCCCGAGTCCTCAAGGTCCCGTCGGAGAAGTTCCGCGACAAGGTCTACCAGTCGTTGGTCGAATACATGACGACGATGCGTCGCGAGCTGGGTGAGCCGCCCCCCCGGGAGGTCGTGGTCGCTGCCTACCTCGCCAGCTGCGCGGCGGTCCTCGACCGACCCCTCGAGCGAGGCGAGCTGCGGGCGGACGAGCTGGACCTGGCCGCCACCCTCGATGCGCGATTCGCCAGCTCCGAATGGCTCCATGAGGCGGGTGGACTGCGCCGCGCCGGCGTGCGGATCCACGAGGACGTCCGGGTCGGCGAAGGGGCCCACAAGGCCGCTGGCGGCCTCATCCGCTGCGTCGCCCGGGTACGCCACGATCGCCTCGACGACGTCGGCTTCTCCGGCGACTTCACGGCACGACCGGCGACGATGCCGGCTGAGCTGGAGATCCTGCTCCGGAGAGCGGCGCTGGCCGAGCCCGCGCTGCTCGCGATCGTCGAGGACTACTACACGAGGGTGCGGCCGGAGATCCCGGGCGTCACTCCGCAGGACTGGGTCTCCGCCATCCTGACGGCGACCACGACGAGCGTCCGCGCATGAGCGCGGCGCAGGAGGTAGCGGCGATGGTCCAGACATCGGAACCCGGCATGGCCGCCATGGGCGACCTCGATGCCCTCATCCGCGATCGGGTCGACAGCATGGTCGCGGCCAAGGTCGACGAGCTGTTCGCGATCAAGGAGGCCGAGCGCACGAAGCGGCCGAAGAAGATGGCGATCATCGCCACGAAGGGGACGCTCGACTGGGCGTACCCGCCGCTCATCCTCGCCACCACGGGCGCCACATTGGGCTGGGATGTCGGCATCTTCTTCACGTTCTATGGCCTCAAGATCCTGCAGAAGGACCGCCACCTCGAGATCGGCACCACCGGCAACCCGGCCATGCCGATGCCGATCCCGATGCCCCAGTTGCTCACCGCGCTGCCGGGGATGACCCCGATCGCGACGTCGATGATGAAGCGCCAGTTCAAGGCCCATGGCGTCGCCTCGATCGACGAGCTCCTCGAGCTGGCCCTCGAGCTCGGCGTGAAGATGCAGCCATGCGGGATGACGATGGACGTCTTCGGGTTTCCCGCCGACAGCTTCATCGACGGCATCGAGCCGGTCTGCGGAGCGACCCACTTTCTGTCCTGGGCAGCGGACGCCGACGTCTCGCTGTTCATCTGATCTCCGGGCCGGATCGCAACGCCGGGAGGAAGCGCACGCGACGAAGCAGCGAGGCCGCCATCGGTTGGCCGACCGGTTGCGGTCGCGAACGACCCGCGGCCTACGAGTCAAGGGCGAGCGCGATCGCCCCGTCGACCGTCAGCGCCTGACTCTGGCACGATCGCAGAAGAGTCCGACGGCGTCGGTCTCGGCGAGCGGAAGCACCGAGCGCACCTCGACGATCCCACCAGATCGCCAAGCTGGTTGGTATCATCGGCGGACTTACCCGTGACGCAGCCGAGGAACGTGCGCGTGGACGCAGCTGAACACCCGGCCTGGGCGCCGCTACGCCGAGAACGGTCGTGAGCGGTTCGCCTCCGCCGACCCGCCCGCCCAGCGGGCCGAACGGGCCGTCGCAGCCGGTCAAGCCGCCACAGCGCCCACTGTTTCCGCGCTGGTTCTGGTGGCTGATCTTCGGGATCCTGCTGCTGTGGAATCTCGCGACCCTGCTGCTGCCGGCGGCGAGTTCTTCGGTCAACCTGTCGTACTCGGCCTTCCTCGCCCAGGTCCAGCAGGACACGGTGGCGTCGGTGGACTTCAACGGGCAGTCCCTGCAGGGCACATTCCGCCATCCGATCCTGTGGCCACCAGCCAGCAGTCCAGTTGCCTCGCCAGCCGCCACGGCGGCGGCGAGCTCGATCGTCCCGCCAGCGTCGGGTTCGTCCGTCCCGGCCGCCGCAGCGCCGACCCCGGCCTTCTATCAGACCTTCACCACCGTCATCCCCCCGACCGGCTCTCGAACGCTGCTCCCCTTGCTCGGCGTGCACAACGTGACGATCACGGCCAAGGACACCAGTGGCAGCTCGGTCCTGACGGACCTGGCTCTCGCCGTCCTGCCGGTTCTCCTGCTGATCGGCGTGATCGTGTACATGGGCCGCCAGGCGCAGCGCAGCCAGCAGGGCATCTTCGGATTCGGGAGTTCGCGCGCCCGTCTCTATGACGTCGAGCACCCCACGGTCACCTTCGCGGACGTCGCCGGTGAGGATGACGCGAAGGCCGAGCTCGCCGAGGTGGTCGATTTCCTCAAGGTGCCCGAACGCTACGGCCGCCTCGGCGCCCGCCTGCCCCGCGGAGTCCTCCTCATCGGTCCGCCCGGTACCGGCAAGACATTGCTGGCACGCGCGGTGGCGGGCGAGGCGAAGACGCCGTTCTTCAATATCTCGGCCTCCGAGTTCGTCGAGATGTTCGTGGGCGTCGGCGCCAGCCGCGTGCGCGACCTCTTCACCAAGGCAAAGGCGGCCGCTCCCGCCATCATCTTCGTCGACGAGATCGATGCGGTCGGCCGCCAGCGCGGGGCCGGCCTGGGCGGTGGCAATGACGAGCGCGAGCAGACCCTCAACCAGCTGCTCGTCGAGATGGACGGCTTCGACGACAAGACGAATGTCATCGTGATCGCGGCCACCAACCGGCCGGACGTGCTCGACCCGGCGCTCCTGCGCCCGGGACGCTTCGATCGCGAGGTGACCGTGAGCTATCCGGACCGGGCAGGTCGCGAGGCGATCCTGCGGATCCACACCAAGGGCCTGCCGCTTGCGCCGTCGGTCGACCTGGCAGCGCTCGCCCGGGCGACGACGGGCTTCTCCGGCGCCGACCTGGCCAACCTGGCCAATGAGGCTGCCCTCCATGCCGCCCGCGACGGGCACGACAGCGTCGGCCCCGAGCAGTTCGAGGCAGCGCTCGACAAGGTGCTGCTCGGCACGCCCCAGTCTCCCCTCGTGGACGCGGAGGAACGCCGAGTCGTCGCCTACCACGAGGGCGGTCATGCCGTGGTCGCCCGCCTCACACCGGGAGCGGACCCCGTCCAGAAGGTGACGATCGCACCCCACGGGCGGGCGCTCGGCGTGACCGAGCAGCGACCCGACGAGGACCGCCGCAACTACCCGCGTGACTACCTGCTCGGGCGCCTGACGATGATGCTCGGCGGCCGGGCCGCCGAGGATATCGTCATCGGGCAGCCCACGACCGGCGCCGAGAGCGACCTCAAGGCCGCCACGGACCTCGCTCGCCGGATGGTCGGGCGGTGGGGCATGAGCGACGAACTCGGGCCGGTCTCGTACGGCGTGGGCGAGACCCACCCCTTCCTGGGGCGCGAGCTCGCGGCTCCGCGCGAGTTCGCCGAGGCGACCGCGGCTCGAATCGACGCCGCGGTGAAAGGGCTCCTGGAGCAGGCGCGCACGAGGGCAACCGACCTGCTTCAGCGCCACCGGGCTTCTCTCGATGCGGTGGCCGCCGAGCTGATCGCCCACGAGGTCCTCAACGCGCGCCGGCTGGACGAGATCCTCGTCGAGACCGGTGCCGTGCCGATCGTGGACGGCGGGGCGGTCCGCGAAGCCGCCACCGGGAAGGCGGCCGCCGCAGCCGCAAAGGCAGCCGCAGCCGCAAAGGCAGCCGCCACCGCCACCGACGTCACAACGCCGTAGTCGGGCGCTCTCACGACCGGGGAGTGGTCGTCGCGGTCCTGTCAGAGGCGTCGCCCGCGACGGCTGCGTTGAACCCCGATCAGAGACCCAGGACGAACCGGTACGGTACGTCTGGGTCATTGGCACTCAGGGCGCCGGCTCGCAGGATCGGGCGATGCTCGCCCAGGAAAGCAGCTCCGCGCTGGATCGATCGTCGCCGTCGGGGTCGCCCTCCATCGTGGACGAGACCGACGACGCCGGAGGCCGCCGATGACCCGGCCCGGGGCCAGGGCACGCCGCGAGCCGCGGAGGCGGCGCGATCCGACGGTCCTCGGCGCTCCCTCGCCGCGACCCATGCCCAGACCGACGACCCCGCCGGATCGGGTCGATGGGGAGCGCGCCCTCGTGATCCTCCGCTCGGCCCAGCATGCCCTTCTCTGCGCCGAGGACGAGGTCGAGCTGCTTGACCTGTTCTGCCGGATCGCGGTCGACGAGGCTGGCTATCGACTCGCCTGGGTCGGGTTCGCCGAGGACGATCCGGAGCGGACCGTCAGCCTCGCCGCTCAGGCCGGTTACGAAGCTGGGTACCTCGGCTCGATCACGATCAGCTGGGCCGACACCCTCCGCGGGCGTGGTCCGGTCGGGACGGCGATCCGCACGGGACGCCCGGTTGTCGGTCGGAGCTTCCTCACCGATCTCGCCCTCGCTCCGTGGCGCGTGGAGGCGATCGAGCGTGGCTTCGCCTCCGCGCTCGCCCTGCCCCTCAACGGCGACCACGGCACGTTCGGCGCACTCACGATCTACTCGGCCGTGGAGGACGCGTTCGACCGGGATGACATCGAACTGCTGAGCGGCCTCGCCGATGGCCTCGCGCTCGGGATCACCATGCTCCGCACCCGGGCGGCTCGCGGGGCGGCCGAGGAGGGCCTCCGCCGCAGCGAGCGCAACCTCGCCGAGGCGCAGCGGATCGCCCACATCGGCAGCTGGGAGCGAGACCTCGCGACGAACGCCCTCCATTGGTCGGACGAGTCGCACCGGATGTTCGGACTCGAGCCCGGCACCTTTGGCGGAACCCTCGAGGCGTACCTCTCGTTCGTCCATCCCGATGATCGGAGCAAGGCCGCGCCGAATCTGGCACACCTCGAGGCCGGCGATCCCGGCGCGATCGACTACCGGATCGTGCGGGCCGACGGCGCCGTGCGGCTGCTCCATGAGGAAGCCGAGGTCATCCGTGATCCGAGCGGTGTGCCGGTCCGGTATATCGGCTCCACCCAGGACATCACCGAGCGGGTCGAACTCGAGGCGCAGCAGACTCGCTTTGCCCGCCTGCTCGATGAGCTCCGCAGCGAGATCTACGTCTTCGACGCCGCGACGCTCCGCTTCAGCGGCGCGAACGCCGGCGCCCTGCGAAACCTCGGCTATTCGCTCGACCAACTGCGCGAGCTGACGCCGCTCGAACTCAAGCCCGAGCTCACCCCTGCCTCGTTCGCCGAGCTCCTCGACCCGCTGCGGGCCGGCGCCCGCGACGAGGTCACCTTCGAGACGCTTCATCGGCGCAACGATGGCTCCACCTACCCGGTCGAGGTGCGCGTCCATCTCCTTCCCACCGAGACGCCGGCCGTCTTCGTCGCGATCGTCCAGGACATCACCGAGCGCGTAGCAGCGGACGCAGAACGAACCCGGCTCGTCGCGGCGATCGAGCAGACCGCCGACTCGATCTGGATGGAGGACCTCCACAACCTCGTCACCTACGTCAATCGCGCTTTCAGTCATACGTAT
>JAYVMQ010000238.1:0-2097 GCA_043758855.1 Chloroflexota bacterium | reverse complement strand
TCAGCGAGACCCTGACCTTCCTGCAGCGGCCGCCGAGTGGGCCGACAGAGGACGACCCCCACTGGGGGCTTGGGCATTTCCAGTGCACCTCCTTTCCGTTGAAGTCCTCCCCGCGAATCAAGATGTGTACCGGGCCGGCCTTCGGCGGACATTCGGTACGCGCTCCCGGCATGGACCGCGACTGATCACATGCCGCGACCGGTCGCGCTAACGTATCGGTGGACCCCGGCGGTGTCAAGGCGACCATCGGGCCATCCCGGTGCACGGACGCGCCGGACCAGACCGGCACGACCGCCTGCCAGTGGGCGCGAGCGGTGGGTCTCGCTACAGGCGGCCGGCCGCGACCACGCGATCCAGAAACTGGCGCGTCCGCGGCTCAGTCGGTTCGCGGAAGATCCGCTCGGGCGGCCCTTCCTCGAGGATCCGACCACTATCGAGGAAGCACACCCGATGGGCAATGTCGCGGGCGAAGCCCATCTCGTGCGTGGCGATGATCATGGTCATCCCGCCGGCGGCAAGTTCGCGGACCAGGTTGAGCACCTCGGCCACCAGTTCTGGATCGAGTGCGCTGGTGATCTCGTCGAGCAGCATGAGCTTGGGCCGCATGGCCAGCGCCCGAACGATCGCCACGCGCTGCTGCTGACCGCCAGAGAGTCGGTCCGGGAACTCGTTGCGTTTGTCGGCCAGCCCAAAGCGCTCGAGCAACGCGGTCGCCTCGGCGGCGGCCAGGTCCGAGCGAAACCGCTAGACGAGCCGACGCCCACGGCGTGCTCGGCCACCGGGTCAGGCGCACCCGTCGAGTAGGGTGCGGTTGGCGTCCCCGGCAGGATTTGAACCTGCGACCTTCCGCTTAGAAGGCGGTTGCTCTGTCCACTGAGCTACGGGGACGGGTGTTAGTCGCTCAGTCTAAGCACGAAACTGGCGACTTGACGACGAGGCGGCGCGTGCCTACTGTTAGCACGTCGGACAACTGAGCGACTAACAGAGAGTGTGCCATGAGCCCGTCGACGACCTCCGTGTACGTACCTGACGCGCTCCACACTCTACGCGACTCGTTCGCGCTGCACCTTGCCGCCACCAGGGCCCCCAAGACGAGCCGGATCTACCTGGCGGCCCTCGATGCCCTGATCCGCCACCTCGGGGCCGCGGGCATGCCGACCGCCGCGCGGGCGGTCCGCCGGGAGCATGTCGAGAGCTACATCGCGCAGCGCCGGGCCGACGTGAAACCGGCGACGCTCTCCCTGGAGTTCCGGGCGCTCCAACAGTTCTGGCGCTGGGCGCTCGACGAGGAAGAGATCGGCCGCTCGCCGATGGAGCGGATGAAACCGCCGCGCGTCCCGGACACGCCCGTGCCGGTCATCAGCGTCGACGACTTCCGCAAGCTCCTGCGGACGGCCGAAGGCCACGACTTCGTCGACCGCCGCGATGCCGCGTTCCTGCTCCTGCTCTTCGATACCGGGATCCGCCGCGGCGAGCTGGCCGGCCTCCGGCTCGCCGACGTTGACCTCAAGGCTCGCCTGGCCTACGTCACCGGCAAGGGCGGCCATACCCGGGCGGTCCGGTTCGGGACCAAGACAGCCGTCGCGCTCGATCGCTACCTCCGCCTCCGCCGCGGGCACCGCTACGTCGCGGCCGAGGCGTTCTGGCTCGGCCAGGATGGCCCGCTCAACGGCGGCGCGTTCGCCCAGAGCATCGCCAAGCGCTGCGCGGTGGCCGGGCTACCGAGACTCCATCCGCACCAGTGGCGGCACACCTTCGCCCACGAGTACCTCGCGAATGGCGGCCAGGAGGGCGACCTGCAACGGCTCGCCGGCTGGCGCTCGCCCGCGATGCTCCGGCGCTACGGGGCCAGCCTGGCCGACGAGCGGGCCCGGGCGGCGTACCAGAGCCCGGCGGACCGGCTGTGACCACGCTCGTCGCGAGGTGTGGCCCCAACGGGACCGTCATCTGCGCCCAGCCCTCCTGCCGGCGTGAGCTGCCCGGCATCTGGCGCATGCAGCCGAGGGCGTGGGACACGGACGACCAACCGTACCTGTTCATGGTCGAGGGTTGGCAGCCGGGAAAGGATGGTGTCTGGCGGGTGACCCCGCGCGGGCG
>JAYVMQ010000237.1:0-17930 GCA_043758855.1 Chloroflexota bacterium | reverse complement strand
CCGCCACCCGCCCCGGACCCGCCACCCGCCCCGGGCCCGCCACCCGCCCCGGGCAAGCCACCCGCCCCCAGCCCGCCACCCGCCGTCTCACCGCGCCTTGGAACGGCGATCAACTGAGCGTCCTGGAGCTTGGCCGCCAGATTGAGCTTCGTCTCGGCCGCTCGCGGATCCACCTCCGTCGAGTAGCCTCCAGCGGCCTGGATCGCGTCCGTTACGCGCGAGCCCGCCGGCAGGGAGTAGACGCCCGGCCGCACAACTGCTCCGGCGACCTGGACAACGACGACCGCGAGCGACGGGCTCGCGCCCGCCCAGTGACTCGCGCCCGATCCGCCGCCGACGGGCGGTCCCACGACCTCCACCTGACCGGTGGGCCGCATGGCCACGATTCCTGCAACGACGAGTGACCCGACAACGAGCAAGGCGGCGGCCGCCAGCGCCAGACGGCGCCCGGCCGGCCTGCCTCGCCCGGAGCCGGCTCCGGCCTCGCCCGAACTCGCGGTCCCGCCCTCGGCGGCCTGCGACGCCTCCAGCGCCCGCCAGGGCGCGCTCGTATCCATCGGCATCTCCGATTGCGTGCGCGGCGGGGTTCACTGCGAACGTTATCGAAGCCCGCTTGGCCGCGGCTCACCTGCGGCTTATCGGCGGCTTATCGCGCGCTCACCTGCGGCTCATTGGCGGCTTATCGCGCGCTCACCTGCGGCTCATTGGCGGCTCACCTGCGCTCAAACGGCTTCACCGGGCGACGCAGGAGCAAACTCTCGTCCTACCGCACCACGATGTTGACCAGCTTGCCGCCGGCGTGGATCACCTTGAGCGGCGTCTTGCCGTCCAGGGCGGCCACGACCTTGGGCCGCGCCAGGACCAGCCGTTCCAGCTCCGCCTCGGAGATCCCCACAGGCACGGTCAGCCGGTCGCGGAGCTTGCCGTTGACCTGGACCGGAACCTCTCGCTCGTTCTCGGCGGCGGCCGCCTCGTCCACGGCGGGCCAGGCCTGCGTGTGGATCGAGACCCAGGCTTCGCCCCGAGCCTCGCCCAGCCGCTCCCACAACTCCTCGGCGATGTGCGGCGCAGCCGGGGCCAACATCAGCAGCATCAGCCGGATCGCCTCGTCCCAGGCCGCTCCACCCGCAATCGCGGTCCCGCGGTATCGCTGGAGCAGGTTCGACAGCTCCATCAGGTGCGCAACCATTGTGTTGAAACGCAGCTCGGCGTATTCCTCCGACACCGCTCGTAGCGTCTGGTGGGCGGCCTTTCGCAGCGCCTTCTCCCCGGCAGCGGCGTCCTGCCCGGCCGGCAACAGGCCCGACTCAGGATCGCCCACCTCCACGCCATGCGGATCGAGAGCCGCATGCCAGACTCGGTTCAGGAAGCGGCTGATGCCGCCGATGCCCGTCGGGCTCCACGGCCCGCCCTGGTCCCACGGCCCCATGAACATCAGGAACAGGCGAACGGCGTCGGCGCCGTAGCGCGAAACGATCTCGTCCGGGTCCTGGACGTTGCCGCGCGACTTGCTCATCCGCTCGCCGTCGGCGCCCAAGATCTGGCCCTGGTTGAAGAGCCGCTTGAACGGCTCGCGCTCGTGGACCAGACCCACGTCGGCCATAGCCTTGGTGAAGAAGCGCGAGTAAAGAAGATGCATTACGGCGTGCTCGGCGCCGCCCGTGTACTGGTCAACCGGGCACCAGCGGCCTTCGATCGATCGGTCGACCGGTGCGCTCGCATAGGCCGGCGAGAGATAGCGGTACCAGTACCAGCTCGAGTCGATGAAGGTGTCCATCGTGTCGGTCTCGCGCCGAGCCGGGCGGCCGCATTTCGGGCAGGTCGTATTGACGAACGAGGCGTCCGACTTGAGCGGGTTGTCGCCGCGCCCTTCGTAGTCGACCGTCTCAGGCAGCCGAACCGGCAGCTGGTCTTCCGGTACCGGCACGATGCCGTCCGCCTCGCAGTAGACGACTGGGATCGGCGTCCCCCAGTAGCGCTGGCGGCTGATCAGCCAGTCGCGCAGCCGGAAGTTCACCGAGGCCGCGCCTTTGCCCTGCGACTCCAGCATGGCGACGATTGAGGCGAAGCCTTCCTTGGCCGGCAACCCCGTGTGCGTGCCCGAGTTGACCATGCGGTCGGTCGTTCCGTGGGCGATGTAGGCCTCCTCCAGCGGAACCGAAACCTCTGCGTCCGAAACCTCCGGACCGGCGATGACCCGACGAATTGGGAGGCCGAATTTGCGGGCGAAGGCGAAGTCGCGCTCATCGTGGGCGGGGACGGCCATGATCGCGCCCGTGCCGTAGCCGGCCAGGACATAGTCCGCGATCCAGATCGGGATGCGCTCGCCGTTGACCGGGTTCATGGCGTACGAGCCGCTGAAGACGCCGGTCTTCTCGCGCTCGGTGGACAGACGCTCGATCTCGGTTTGGCGGCCGGCCTCAGTCACGTAGGCCGCGACTTCAGCCGCTCGGTCCGGGTGGGTCAGCTTGGCCACGAGCGCGTGTTCGGGCGACATGACCATGAAGGTGGCGCCGTACAGTGTGTCGGGGCGGGTCGTGAAGACTCGGAGTGGATCGCAACCCGCTTGGGCTTCATCCGCGGCCGTCGTGAAAACGACCTCAGCGCCCTCGGACCGGCCGATCCAGTTGGTCTGCATGATGCGGATCGGTTCGGGCCATTCGATGCCGCTGAAGTCGAGCAGCTCGTCGGCGTACTTCGTGGTCCGCAGATACCACTGCTCCAGTTCGCGCTTCTCGACGCGCGCCCCGCAGCGCCAGCAGTGGCGGTCCGTGCCCTCGACCTGCTCGCGGGCCAGCGTGCCGTCGTTGGGGCACCAGTCCACCGGCGACTTCGCGCGATACGCCAGCCCCGCCTTCAGGAACTGCAGAAAGATCCATTGATTCCAGCGGTAGTAGTCGGGGTCGCAGGTGACGATCTCGCTCTGCCAGTCGAAGGTCGCACCCATCGTGCGCACCTGCCGCCGCATCTTGTCGATGTTCGCCAGGGTCCACGCGCGGGGGTGGATCTTGTTCTTGATTGCGGCGTTCTCCGCCGGCAGCCCGAACGAGTCGAAACCGATCGGCAGGAAGACGTTCTCGCCGTGCATGCGGTGGAAACGTGCCAGCGCGTCCGTCGGGGTCATGATGTACCAGTGGCCGATGTGCAGACTCCCCGACGGATACGGGTACATCGTCAGCAGGTAGAACTTGGGCCGCGAGTCGTCGGCGAGGTCAGTGTCGTGGAGGCCGAGCTCCGCCCAACGCTGCTGCCAGCGCGGCTCGATGGCCGTAGGCTCGTAGCGATCGGTGCGGCTGCGCTCTGGTTCCGACACGATGGGCCTCTTCCTGACTGAGCTCCGCCGGGCCGAATCTCCTGTGCCCGCGCACGGATCGACGCGGGACGTCGCTCAGCAAGTTTAGCCGAGCGGTGGCCGGATCGACGCGGAGCCGCCTGGCGGAAGTCGGTACTCGCAGCCGCCGCAGGCGACGGGGCAGGCGGAGGCCGGAACCGTCCGCCGTAGGCCGGCGCCCGCGCCGCAGCCGCCGCAGCCGCGCTGGCGAGCGGGCAATTCTGATCATCTGCTAACCCGGGTAGCACCGGAACAACATTCTGCCCCGCTGCGAGCTTTCGACACGTGCAGCAGGCTACGTTCGCGGCAACCTCACGCTCGGTGATCGCCCCGTTGAGGTCCCATTCCCCGTCTCGGGTGGGGTTGTGCGCCCAGATCCTGGTCTCGTGCTACCCCCGTTTGAATCTGACCAGAAGGCAGTGCCGGAACCGGCCAATGACGGGTCACGCAGGAGCTTGCGGAACTGTCGCCCGTCGAGCGGGAGTCGGCTACGCAGCAGGGTCGCGTGTTCCCGCGCGTGGCGTCGGTTGGTGCCTGTGTCGGCCACGATCAGCCAGACGCTCACGAGCTTCGGTTTCCAACCGCGGCCCTCAACAATCTGTCGGCTCAAGCGGTGTTTTCGATCGAGTGTTCCAAGCAACTCGTTGACGTCGACCAGAGCGGTTTTCACCTCGACAACCAACAGGTGCTCGGTCCCAGCATGCCAGGCGAGCTGGTCGATGATGCCGCGTTCGCCGTATATCGCGAAGGACACCTCGGGCTCGACAATCCAGCCGGGAGTCCGCGCTACCAACGCAGCGAAGCTCTCGGCGAGCAGGGAATGGCGACGATTGAGCAACCGATCCAGCTCGCCGCCCCGCCACCGCCCTACCAAATCGAGGCGGACGTCCAGCACGGCAGCGATGCGCCGCATCGTCGTCAGCGACAGACTCCCGCAGTGGCCGCGCTCCACCAGCGATACCGTCGCATGAGAGACTCCGGCCGCGGCGGCCACGTCCTGCTGTCGCAGATTGCGTCGTAGTCGAACGGCCCTGATGGCGGCGCCAAGTCGGAGGTCATCCACGCAGTGAGTGTGGCGTGGGTGCTTTTACGCACACTTATCTATGCCACTGAGGTGGGCCGCCGGCCTTCGCGGGCCGCCGAGCCTACGCGGGGCGCGGCGCGCCAGTCGGGCGGCCGGGCGCGGATTGGCCGCGGCGCGCCAGTCGGGCGCAATGGGCAGCTGTAACTGCGGTCGGTGTCAGTGGGGGATTTGGTGGAGCTACAGGGACTCGAACCCTGGACCTCCTGCATGCCATGCAGGCGCTCTTCCAGCTGAGCTATAGCCCCACGATTCACGCTCAATAAGAGCGGATAACTGGTACGGGGTCTTTACCTGACCGCTCAAAGAGCCTATAACTGTGAATGTTCTGTTTTCGCAGTCAGAGGCTTTTCGATGGCTGGTAGAACCCAAGCCAGCGCGCCGGATCATACAACATCGCCGCTTCTCGGGGATGTGCAGAGTTTCTCGCGCCATTGCCGGGCGGGGAACCTGTCGCCCAAAACGATCGAAACGTACACCGCCGCCGCGACGCTGCTAGCGCACTTTCTGGTGGCGCAGGCCATGCCCGCCGAGCTCGGCGCAATCCACCGCCAGCATGTCGAGGCGTTCATCGCCGACCAGCTCGACCGCTTCAAGCCCGCGACTGCCCACAACCGCTACCGCGGCTGTCAGGCGTTCTTCCGCTGGGCGCTCGACGAGGGCCTGATCAAGGAATCGCCGATGGCTCGAATGAAGCCGCCGCTGCTGCCCGAGGCACCGCCCGCGATCCTGCGCGACCCTGATCTCAAAGCGCTTCTTGCGGTGTGCGAGGCGGACAAGACGTTCGCCGGCATCCGCGACGCCGCCCTGGTGAGGATCTTCGTCGATACCGGTGCCCGGCGAGCGGAGATCGCGAACCTCCGGTACAACGCCGCCGAACCGCTCGAGAACGACATCGACCTCGACCAGGGTCTAATCCGGGTTCTCGGCAAGGGCCGACGCGAGCGGGTCGTGCCCATTGGAAACCGAACGACTCGCGCGCTCGACCGCTATCTGCGCCTCCGCTCCAAGCACCAACACGCGGATGAGCCATGGTTCTGGCTTGGCAGCAAGGGCCGCCTCACCGACTCTGGGGTCGCCCAGGCGATCCGGGAGCGGGGTAAGGCGGCCGGTCTGGGCGAAGGGGTCCACCCACACCAGCTCCGGCATACGTACGCCCACCAGATGCTCGCTGCCGGCATGCAGGAGACGGACCTCATGCGCGTCGCAGGCTGGCGTTCGCGGACGATGCTCCAGCGCTACGCGGCCTCGACGGCCACCGAACGAGCGATCGCGGCGGCCAAGAAGCTTTCGCCGGGAGATCGGTTCTAGCCGGTCCCGTTCCGTCGGTCGGTTCTTTGCAGGTTCTCGACCTGAGGTGAACGCAGAGACGCGGGGACAGATGTCCTCGAAGTCGATCTGGTCGGGGCGAGAGGATTAGAGCCGACACACCGTCGCCATCTTTGCTGATCGCGGTCGCGAACATTCCGAGCTACGTCGGTCGGGTCTGGAAGACGGCTTGACGGCATTCCTTCCAACCGCCCGTACAAGGGGCTAGAAGGCGGGGACGATCCGGTCGGTGCTTTGACAGGAGTCAAACCGACCCTGGCGACCTGAAGGTCCCACTCCCCTCGTGTGCGAAGTGGTTGGCAGAGAACAGCGGCCGTCATCGCCGGAGAGCGACCAGAGCCTCCCTACTCGGGCCCGGTCGCGTCTCCCGTGCTCGGCGTGTCCGAGTCCCGAGTCGACTCCAGCTCTCCACTGTTGCCGCGGCTGCTCGAAGCCCGCCACGGTGGCCCAGGTGCTACGCACTGGGTTAGGATCGGAGAGACCGAACGATCACGGGCTAGACCATCCTCCAGTCGGTCTCCTTTATGCGCCTCGCGTGGAGCGGGCCGGGCCGACGTTCGTTCGTTGTGGAGATCGAAATTGGAGACCGAACCCGGAGCAGCTCTGGATAACATGGCAGCCCTACGAGCGATCGTCGAGCCCTATCGGGTACGAATGCTCGGCCTTCTTCTGGCCGGGCCCATGGCTATGGAAGAACTTGCCGCTTCGCTCGAGTTGTGCTCGGCAGACGTGTCCCACCACGTCATGCTTCTGCTGGAAGCGGGATTGATCCGGCAGCATTCAGAGACCGGGCGGGCTCTGTACGCAGCGCAGGTAGGCCGACTTCATGAGATAGCCCGCTCCTTGTCAGGAGCGGAGAAGTCCGCTGACATTACGCGAATGATGGCGGATGGCGCTGGGGGCTCATCCAACGATTACGAGGCCAAGGTGTTGCGGGCATTCCTGAATGGCGGACGCCTCGTGACCATCCCGGCGCAGGAGAAGAAGAAGGACGTTCTCCTGCGCTACCTCGTGGGCCAGTGCTTCCTTGAAGGCCGAGACTATACCGAGAAGGAAGTCAACGAGTTGCTGCGTCCCTACCACGAGGATGTCGCCTCGCTGCGAAGATACATGGTGGTTGGGGGTCTGCTCTCGCGCGAGGCCGGGGTTTACCGGCGACAACAGCAGGAAGGCGTCCTCCCTGGGGCCGCCGGATAGTTGGCGCCACGCGGCGCCTCGCAGATCGGGCTGACGGCGTCACTCCCTATCTGTAGATTCGTTCCGCAGAAGCGACGCCAGGCCACGGCATTCGGCGACAGCGGTGATCGGACCAGGGCTCCGGAGTCTCCCGACACCACGGCCCCGTTGGGCCTTGCCATGCTAGCATCGTTGCGCGCCCACCCGTACACGCGTTTTTCAGGGGGTCCTAGCGAAGTGAGACTGATCAGCTACCTGCGTACCTTCACGGGATTCGGTCCGGAGGCCCGAAGGTTCCTGTTCATGACGGCCGTGTACGCCGTCGCCGAGAGCCTGTACATAACGGACTTCAATCTGTACCTGCAGTCCATCGGGATCAGCCTCCCGATGATCGGCCTGCTGGTCGCCGTTTCCCAGATCGCGGGGGTCGTAGCCTCTCTGCCGGCGGGCATGCTTGCCGAACGGGTTGGAACTCGTGCAGTCATGTTGATCGGGACGGCGATGATCACTGTATCGATCGTGCTCTTCCTGCCGGGGGGCGTGCCCATGCTCTTTATCGGCATGACGCTGATGGCCATCGGGTCGCAACTAATGCTCGCGGTCGAGGCTGCTTACGCCGCGGCGCATACCCGGTCGAATGAGCGAAACGAGTATTTCTCGCTCCTGTCTACGATCATGTACGTGGCAACAATGCTCTCAGCGATCATCGGCGGCGCGGCGGCTCCTGCCCTGGCATCCTGGCTTGGGATGCATGACGAGTCTGCGCCGTATCGGGTCCTGCTCGTCGGCGCGATGCTCTTCTTCGGCTTCACGCTGGCCGCAATCCTGTCGCTGCCGCACGATAAGCCTGTCCAGTCCGAGCCGGAAGGACGCAGGTTCGGCTTGACCATCCCGGACCCTCGCCTTTTCGCTCGCTTGTTCCTCATCGCCCTCTTGCTGCCCCTTGGCGCGAGCCAGATCATCCCATTTCTTAACCTGTTCTTCGAAAGTCGGTTCGGCCTCGACCTCACCGGGATCAACCTCCTTATTGGCGTTTCGAGCCTAGGAGCGATTCTGGCCACCCTAGTGCAGCCAGCGCTCGCGCGCCGCTTTGGTCGCGTCGCAACCCTCGTTCTGGTTCAGGCGGTCGCCGTCCTGCTCTCCCTGGTGCTCGGTTTCTCGCCGATCCTTTGGACGGTCGGGATCGCGATGGTTATCCGCACCATGTTGATGAGTTCGGTGGCCCCGCTGTTCGACGCCTTCGCGATGGACAAGGTCGCAGACGTTGGCCGTGCAACGATGAGCTCAGCGATGACCCTTGCGTACTCCCTTGGGATAACTGTCGGACCACTCATATACGGACTCCTTCAGAGCCAGTTGTCCCCCGACCTCGCATACTCGGTGGGCTTCGTGATTCTGGCCGGAACGTATAGCCTCGTGGCGGTGCTGTTCTGGGTCTGGTTCAGGGCCGATGACGCGACACAGATCGGTTTGGGTGGAGACGAGGCGGATGCCCCAGACGGAGCGGTAGCGTGAACGCTGGATGTCACACGGGCTGGCGAGTCGTTGCTGGCGCTGGAAGGATGATTTCTTGCCGGCCGACTCAAGGAAGTGACGGCGTTTGGCCCGATTGGTGACCACGCCTCGATATTGGTCGAGCAGGGCGCGGGCAATCGAAGGAGGGGCTTCATGAGGGTCTGGTCGCCGTGGACGTTGAAGACCGAGGGGCCCGACGGGACAGTCCTACTCGGTCCAAAGCTTCAGATCCGCCGGCTGAACAGGTTGCCGACTGCGGAGGAGTTGGCCTCAGAGACCTGCGTGAGCCTCGTCAGGTCCGGGTTCGTTATTGGCGACAATGCGCCGCCGTCGCCTTTGCCGCGCTCGCCAGAGGGTTCGACTGGTCTCCTGATCGCGGACAAACACCATTCGATCGCGGCGGAAGTCGCGACCATCCTGGATCGACACGATCCCGACCGCAGGTGGTCTTGGTTGGCGCTGGACGACCCGCGAGTCCAGTCTTGGCGAGGGGAGGTGCTCGTCCCTTTGTTCGCCCGCGAGCCCAGGCGCCACCTGGTGCGGACCGTATCGAACTTACTTGCCCGCGGCGCCGTCGTGTGGTCGGGTGAGTCCTTTGAGGGGACCCATATCGGCCCCGTCTTTCGGACTAGGCGCCAGGCATCGGCGTACAGGCGCGCAACGGCCGCTTGGAGCTTCGCCCGACGCCTGGGCAGTCTCGGGTTCGCCGACTCTTGGCCGAACGCGAGCGCTCTGTGCGAGCCGTCGGAGGTGGCGGACGCCATCCTCGAGGTCCTGTCCCTACCGTCTGGGCGAGCGGTGATCGTGGGCGATGAGCCTGGTCGTCGCGCGCTGTGGGATGCAGCCGCCTCTCCTGGTCAAGATGAGGCCGCCTTCCTCGCGGAGCAGACGTGGACTTTCGGTCTCTTCGCCCGACTCCGAGTGGCCCCATCGCCTTGGTTTCCTGCTGTCCACATCGGGGAGTGTCTTAGCCCGTCGGGCGGCGACCCCTACCTCGAGAGCAATAGTGGAAAAGGGCTCACACAGGCCCGGGCCCGGATCGGGACGATCGGCGAGGCGGTGGAGAGGACGGCTGCTCGAGAGGCCAATGGACTCGTGCCCGTTCGGCTCAGAGACGCGTTACCTCGGCTGGAACTCGACGAATTCCACCCATTCGGACGTCCTTGGACTGACTATCTCTCTTCGGCGAGGCGCCCGCCTCCCTTTGTGAGGGCGGAAGCGGTAGGTGGTGGGTTCGTTGCTGTTCCCCTGCCCCTGGTGCCGTTTCCATATCTCCCCACCGCAGGGTCGCCGCAGTACACGAGCGGCGATACGACGGGCCTCGCTTGTCACTCAGACAAGTCCATCGCGATCGTCCGCGCGGGGCTCGAGCTACTGGAGCGCCACAACCTCTACGAGAACCTTCTCCATGAGCGACCGGGCGTACGCTTGGGTCGAGCGTACCTTAGTAGGCTCGCGACCCCTTCTGCCGAGCTGGTCCAATCGCTTTCGGATGCCGGGACCCTGTGGATGCTTGTGTATTCGTCGGACGGTCTGGCGGCGCCCATCGTGCACGCTTTCTGGCGCCCGGAGTCAGGCGCCTATGTCGCCCGCGGAACCGGCAGCGGGCTGAACATCGAGGAAGCCACGACGGGTGCACTCACGGAGCTGGTGCAGCTCGACGTGCAGTTCAGGCGAGGCGTGCCATCAGGAAACGGCCAGGGGTTCATAGACTGGTCAAGCATCAGCGCGGTCGAGTACATAGCCGCCTACCTCGAACGGCAGCCGCTGGCCGAACGCCTTCCCGAACTCGTCGAGGGGCTAGGGAGGCAGGATCCTGCAGCAGAGGTGGGGTCACTCCTGGAAGCGTATGGAAGCCGTTTGCTGGTAGTTACGCTGCCTTGTCGGGTGCCAGGCTGGAGCGTCGTCCGGGCGCTTGCTCCGGGCCTCGCGGTTGTCCCAGAGGCATCTGCCTCCAAGGGCGGGGCACGGCTCATTGGCTCAACCTTTCCTTTTGCGATCCCCATCTGAGATGCCACGTTCGTTGATCACAGCCTCCGCGGCATGGGGTCGCGATAAGCCTGACATCATCCGTGAGGTCCTCGACAACGGCATCGCGGTCGTGTGCGTCCCGGATCATGCGACCGACATCGAATTGGTCGCCCTTGTCACTTCCGTTGGATTCCGAGACGAGCGGGCAGGGGAGGAGGGCCTCGCGCACTTGGACGAACACCTCTGGTGCCACCAAGGACTCAGACCGGGGATTGCGTGGACGGGCCAAACGGCCGAGGGCGCGAGTAGCGTCGCGGCAACCCTGCTGCCCAACCGCGTTCCCGAGGCCCTCGCACACCTTGCGCGATGCTTGGTTCACCCCCCTCGCAGGCTGCTGATTCGAGCTCAGAGCGAGTTGATCGCTGACGAATTGAGGGTGCTCAGGTACGGGCAGACAGGTCAGCCACCACTGCATCAGCTTGCGGCCATGGCCGCCATGAGAGTGGCCGGAGTCCTTGGGTCCGCGTACGGCCTGCCAAATCCAACGACTTCATCGGAACAGGCGATGGCATTCCGAACAGCCCACCACACAGCTGATCGGATGTGCCTGATCGCCATAGGCCCTTACCCGCCCAAACGGTTCATCGCGTTGGCTGCCCGGAAGTTCTCTTCTATCCACCTACCGCTTGGCGGCTCGCCGCCGCCGGTCGCGTCGGTGGAGTTTCCGAGACCGGGGCGTGTCTCTGAGAAGTGCATGGGAGCGGCCCTTGGTTTCGTGGTCAGTCCGGCAAGCCTCGCCGAACTCGCCTCCCTCGAGGTTCTGGTCAGCGTGGTGGGGCAGTGCCCTGTGGACGAGGCAGTAAGCAGCCGTCGCTGTCGCCTGGGCACCTCTGGCCCTCCATTGGCCCTGCGGGCACCCACCACCTTTGCTATTGGCGCCCTTTGCCGTTCACTCTCAAGGCCGAATTCCCTGGAGCGCGCTCTCCTCGCCCCCCTGGAAGCGGTTGCCGATAGTCGGCTGACCGCCACGGCGATATCGGCGGTGGCTTCCGAACGGGCCATGAGGTTGCAACGCGCCCTTGCGCTGCCAAGTGAGGCAAGCCTCCTGATTGGCGCGGCCGAACTACTTCATGGCGGGCCCGCGCAAGCGTTTGCACATGTCGAACGCTTACTCGGCGTTGGTCGCTCAGAGCTTGCAGACTCTGCCCGTGACCTCCTCGCGGCTCCTCGGGTTCTTCTGGCGACCGAGACTTGAAGCACTCGCGCCTGCCCAGACTCCGAGCACGCCTTGACAGCGTCTATCGACTGCAATCGCCGTCCGGCGTGGGGGCTTGGGTGATCGATGAACCGGGTCCGCCTGTTCTTCGCTGGCATGTGGCCCTTCCACCGGTGTTGGGTCGTGGCTGGGCAGCCAAGGCCCTGTCCTGCGAGCTTGGCCGAGTCTTGTCGCGAACCGGGGCTCGTGTAACCGGTCGGTGCGGCCACGTAATCGTGAGCGCGGATCACACGTGCGCAGTCGCTCTTGAAACAATTCAGGCAGCGATCGAAAACCTCGAACCGCCCGCGCTGGCTTCTGTCGCGCGGCGGGCTGCCGGTCGCCGGCTAAGCCTGCGCGAACTCACGGCAGACGCGGCCTTTCGGCAACTCCGGCCCAACGCGGCCGATGCCGCCCCCCTCCCAGACTTGCCCGAGGAGCCCGGGCGAGTTCTCGCCACGTGTTCGGTTGGGCTTGGTCGTGCGGATTCTTGGACGCTCGTCCTATCGAACGCCTGGGCTGACGAGTTCACCAGGACCTACCAAGCGCATCCCGAACCTTCGCCCGGGCCAATGGCCTCTGAGGGCTTGGCCCAATCCCCAAATCACGCCGTACGCTTCGTGGGCGTGCCGGGCCACCCTTGGGCCAGCGTCCGAATGATCGCGGAAATCCCGCCGATAGGGGCCGCGGCCGGCCCCTATGCCCTCGTTGCGGCGCTCCTTAGGACGCGCCTAGAGCGCACGGTCCGTAGCCACAGCTACCTCCTTGACGTGGTGATCGACATCGCCGACAGATGCATGATTGTGGTAGGCGAGCCGGCCGCGGAGAGGGTGCCAGCGTTCCTCCGGGGCTTCGGCAAAACAATGGATTCGCTGAACTCGGGCCGAATCCGAGCTGGCGAATTGACCCGCGGACGCGAGAACGCGCTGGTCGAATGGTCTCTTCGCGCCTATGGACTCGAGGGAATGGCCGACATCCTCTCTGACATGGTGCTAATCGGAAGAACTGCCAGCGACCTCGACGCTCTCATCGACAACCTCGAGACAGACATCGCACCCGAGGATATGGAGCAGGTGTTGACCCACTTCTCCGGGATAGTCGCCGTGGATGCCGAGGACATGGCGGGAGTCGATTGGTTCCATATGTCGCCCAATAGGAACCGGGTGAGTCCCGCAACTAGGAACAAGCCCTCCCGCGGAATGCGAGAGGGCTTGTAAGGATGAGAGCTCAGCGAACCCCCATCTGCGCGATTGCTAAATGTAGCGCTTCGACTGCGCCAAGACCGCATCGTCATCGAGTTCGATGACATCGATCGTCAGCTCTTCGGACAATTCCTGATCGTCCTCATGAATCTGATCGCGTTCCTTCGCGTCCATTCGACCTCCACATCTGATGAATGGCAAGGGCAAAGGCCCCCAAGAAAGCTACATGAGACCGTTTGGATAGTCAAGTCGGATCGCCTGCATTCGCCGTTAGGTCGTCGCGCCCAATCCATCTGCAAACGGGCCAGATGATGCAGAATCGAGCCGTTCGATCATGCCCACGCTGTCGAGCCGGCGCATAAGGAGGTCCGCGTTCGGGCCACCGAAGTGCGCGCGGATATCTAGCCATGTGAAGGGCTCACCGCGGAGGATGGTGGAGAGCGTCGTCGCGGCCGGCTGGGAGATTGCAAGTGCCTTCCTGGTTCGCACCTGGGTGCAGAGAGTGCGATCATCCGCCGGGAACACGTCGATATGTTGGACCCGGATCCTCCAGACCCCGGACCTTCCTCCGGTCGCGTCCCAGAGAGCCGACCGGCTCTTCGAGGCGATCGCGTCCGCGAACCTTACGTACTTCGCCTGTACGTTCGCCCGCTCGTCGGGGCTCATCGCGCCGTCCGACATCTCAAGACGATTGAGTTCGAACTGCGCCGCGCCGCGATTCTGGCCCCCTCCGATCTCGAGTCCAAACTTATCGGGATGGCGACCGATGTTCGACGATCGGGTGAACTCGAAGGGGAATACCTGGACACCGTCGATGCACTCCGCTAGCTCCTCGACATCTGCGAGAGCGGTGATTGCTTCCTGAAATGAGGTTGTCGGGAGATCCGGTATGAGGTTAATGACGAGGCGCATGCCTGCTTCATGTGCGTCGCGAATGAACCGTATGTTCTCGTCTCGATCGGCGGATTTATGGACGAGATTTAGCACGCGCGAGTTCATGCTCTCTATGCCAACGACGACACCTTCGCAGCCGGCTCGAACCATCAAATCGAGCAAGTTGCGATCAAAGTGGCGGTCCACCATGGCAAACGAATTCCAGGTTACTTCCAGTCCTCGCTCCAAAATGAGATTGGAGATCCGGCGCGCGAATGCCGGCGGTATTGCGTCCGTGATGAAATGGAACGCGGAGATCCTCGTGCGTTCGACGAGGAGCTCGATCTCATCGACGAAGGCTTCTGGCCGTCGCGTGCGGAAACGCCTGCTGGCTCCCTGGGTGTCCACGTGGTCGCAGAAGTCGCACTTCCCCCAATAGCATCCTCGCGCCTGCGTAATTCCCAGGTCAGGCGTGGAGAGTCGTCCAAGAAGCTTCGCGGAGTATTCGGGCGGCGGGAGTTTGTCGATGTCCGGCCCAGCTGCAGGTGGCGTTCTGGAGAAGGTGTCTCCGCTCATACAGCAGACCCCAGGGACACCGGATGGGCCCCATGTCCCCGTAATCGACTGTCGGCAGAGTTCGCCCAGCGCGTGCTCACCATCGAACTGCACCGCGCAGTCGATCTCGCGGTTCTCCGATAGCAGGGCCTCGAGATCAGCGGGCGACATCAGCGTGAGCGTCGGTCCGCCTAGGACGATGCGGGCATTGGGCCGCTTCGACTTGAGCCACTTCGAGAGGATTAGCGCAGGTACCAGCTGGGTGCCCATCGGCACGGAAATCCCCACGAGAGCTGTATCCAGCGCGAGTCTGGACTCGGCCTCGCAGGCCTCGAAGAAGTCGAGGTAGATGGACTGTAGTCGAGGTGGCGGGCTGGACATGTTCTCGCGCGTGGCATCGACCGCGAATGGCGTCGCCAAGAGCTCAAGAACGTTCGCGCCCGGCCCTGATCGCTCCGACAGATGACGACCCAGTTCGTCGAACAGGCCGGCACGGTTAGCCTTGGCCCACCGTACTGCCCCGGCCACGACCGAGTCTCTGGAGCGCCCGAGTATCCGCTCGTCGCCAAGGAGATCGACGACCTCGTCCGTCGCCAGGTAGTCCGCGAACTCCTCGTTCAGGTCCAGTTGCGTGGCGCTAAGCCCCTGTGAGCCGAGGTATCCAGCTAGGATCGCCGTTGACGGGTAGTACCTGCCGAAATTGGTCGCGACCAACGGTGGGAAGACGAGGACCACCAAGGGGGCGGCCGTACCCCCCCGACCAGCCGAGGAGTCGCCGGTTGCTGCGGGGTGCGTCATCGTGGCATCGGTCCCGTTGTGGCCATGGCGAGACGGTCACGCGTTGCGGCTACTCCGGATTGCGTCGTCGATCGGCCTCGTCGGTAGTCGAACACGGCTGACACTCCCTCCTTTGGCGTGGGATTCCCTCTCCCCGGGCGAACCGGAGCCCTCGTTTCATTCCCAGACTAGCACAGAGGAGTGGCCTTGCCCCGGTTTGACGGACATCCAGTATCGGCCGAACAGGCCTGAGAAAGGATGTTCAAAATGGTGGTCATGGAACAGCAGAGACGACCGAGACGGTCGTTCCCCAGCGAGTACAAGGCCCAAGTCATCGAGCTCTGTCGGACCGGCGACAAGTCGGTCGGAGCCATCGCCCGCGATCTCGATCTATCTGAGACTGCGGTCCGCCGCTGGCTCGCCCAGGCGCAGGTCGACGCCGGTGAGCGCGAAGGACTCACGAGCTCGGAACGTGAGGAACTCTCACGTCTGCGCCGCGAGAACAGAGTCCTGCGCGAGGAGCGCGACATCCTGAAGCGAGCGACGGTATTCTTCGCCAAGGAGACCCGATGAGCGTCTACCCGTTCATCGAGGCGGAGAAGGTCGCAGTGCGCAACGTCGCCCGGGCGTGCGCAATGCTCACGGTCTCCCGCTCCGCCTTCTATGACTGGCACCACCACGCCGATACGACTAGTGCCATTGCCGACGCCAAGCTCGCCGGCCAGATCGTGGCGATCCACAAGAAGAGCCGCGGGACATACGGCTCACCCCGCGTCACCAACGCACTCCATCTCACCGGAGTCGGAGTCGGCCGCAAGCGGGTGGCGCGCCTCATGGCCAAAGGTGGCCTGGCCGGCCGGTCCCGCAGGCGCAAGGTCCGAACCACGATCAGCGATCCAGAGGCTCAAGGCACTATGATCGACCGCCTCCGACGGGTCTTTGATCCGGCGAGCTATGAGCTTGATCGCGTCTACGTCGGCGACATCACCTACATCCGCACCCACGAGGGCTGGCTGTATCTGGCCACGGTGATCGATCTCGCGAGCCGTCGGGTCGTGGGTTTCGCCATGGCCGATCACATGCGGGCGAACCTTGTCTGCGACGCGCTCAGGATGGCCATCGAGCTGCGACATCCGGGCCCTGGCTTCATCTTCCATTCCGATCGCGGAAGCCAATACACGTCCAAGGACTTCCGCGCTCTCCTGGCCGCGCACAAGGGACTCCAGTCGCTCTCCCGGCCGCGTCAATGCTGGGACAATGCCGTCGCCGAGAGCTTCTTTGCCACCCTCAAGGAGGAACTCGTCTACCGCTTGGTCCTGCCCACCCGAGACGTCGCTCGGCGGGCCATCTTCGAGTTCATCGAGGTCTTCTACAACCGGAGCCGGTCGCATTCCTCGCTTGGCTACCTCACGCCCGCCGAATACGAGGAGACACGCCGCAAGTCAGCCGAGGCGGCATAACGAATCTGTCCGGCGAATCGGGGCAAGCCCAGGAGAGCCTCTATCGTCCGCCCTCGGCATTGTGGGGGGTCCGGTGATCTCGAGCGGCGAGACGGGGTGTGTGCGTGCCTCGGCTGAACACTGAGTGCGCTCGTTGATGCCGCCCCAAGGGGTCGGACAGACCAGGAATCGGGACAATTTAGGTCGGTCGGTTCAGGATCGGGGTTCCGGCTACCTCGGCCCAGATGTGAGAATGTCAATCTCAAGTGGCCCCACCGTGATCAGAACTGGCCCCACCCCGGTTGGCTTACGCACCAGCCTCGGCCTACATCTGTGGGAATGCCTGGGCGGATTCTGGCGAAGGTCGCAACGCTCATGAGATTGGGGAGTTGCGATGGGTCGTTCCAGGGCGGCAGCCGCTGATCCGGTCAGGTGTTGTAACGATGCGTGGAATTCGTTCCAAAGAACGGCGCCTTCCAAACGATCGGGAGGCGCCGTTCTTTGAGGGTAGTCAAGGGCCTACTCGAATGGTCGGGGCGAGAGGACTAGAGCCGACACACCGTCGCGATCGTTGCTGATCCCGGTGGCGAACATACCGAGCTACCTTCATCGCGCTCGGGAGAGCGCGTAGCGCCTTAGTCGGGGGCGCTTCTCGCGGATCTCCGTCAGCCCTGCGGTGTGGTCGGGCAGAGGGGTACCCCCAGCCCTCGAGTCAGCTCGACGATCTTCTGGAGCGCGTCGATGGGGAGAGCCTCCGACGTGAGCCGCAAGCCTCATCCGCCACTATCCGCCACGCGTTAGGCGCTCAGGCTGCCCACGTTGCGATAGACTATAGAGTGCGCTGTCGGGGACTGAGCGTGAGCAGGGCCGATCCGACCTTGAAACCTAGCCTCGCTTGATCTCCTCCTCGACGATCCGGCGCACGTTGCCTTCGTCATCGAGGTCGATCTCCCGGCGGTTGATGGTCAGATTCTCGGCTCGGCCGCGAAAATGGAGAATGGTTGTTCTCGAGCACGCCGCGCTGGTTGCCCGACCCGAGCCTGTTGTAGCCTCGGGACGCGACCCATATCAGATCGACTGGCGCCTCAAACATAGCCACAGGAGGAAGTGGCCTGGCTGGGAGGCGGCCCGTCCCCGAGTTGCCGGCTCGGGCAGCTTGACCGGCGCCAGAACGGTCTTGCCGCACGCAGCTACTGGGTTCATATTGGAGTCCTTGGCTTTGTAGGGTTGCGAGGGGGTAGCACTGTGATCAGCCAGCGAAGGGCCAGGCCCAAGAGGCTACGGGGGCTGGCTGGATCGAGTCCTGGGTCGCGCGTCTGGAACGTCTCTGGTGTCACTCTCTGGCGTTGGGTCACGGGAGTGGCGATGGCGCTTGGGGTCGGGCTCGTCGTATTCCGGGGCTGGATAGATGGACCAATTACGCAAC